>JAJYPS010000100.1 GCA_021795215.1 Actinomycetes bacterium | reverse complement strand
CAAAGTGCCTGCGGGCACCGGGGCAGCCTGAGCCCCAGAATCCCACGGCTTCAGCCGTGGGAGAAGTCAATGCAGGAGTACCTGCGCCAACGCCTGATCGAAGAGGCCGCTACGCCGACGGTGGAGGAGGTTCTCGATCGGGCCAGCGGCAGGGCGGGCAGGTCGGTCCCGTTCTCCGAGGCGGTGGCAGTCCTGCGCCAGGACCGTGATCGTCGTTGATGCGAGCGTGCTCGCGCCGGCCCTCGCCGACGACGGAGATGACGGCGACCGGGCCAGGCAGCGGTTGCGTGGCGAGCGCCTGGCCGCCCCGGAGCTCGTCGACTTGGAGGTGGCCTCGGTCCTGAGGAGGCTCCTCCTTGCAGGTCGGCTTCCCCAACGGCGAGCCGAGCTGGCGATCGTCGACCTTGTGTCGCTGCCCCTGCGTAGGATCGGTCACCGGGCGATGCTGGAGCGCTGCTGGGAACTCCGGGCCAACCTCACCCTTTACGACTCCTCTTACGTAGCCTTGGCGGAGCGGCTCGAGACAACGCTGGTCACAGCGGACTCCCGCCTGGTTGCCGCTTCCGGCCTCCGGTGCGAGATCGACCTCATGACCAGCACGCCACTGGGCCCAGAATCATCGCAATAGAGCGTCCGTAGCCAGCCGCCCGACACAGGTACGCCCCGACACCGGGGCAGGCCCTAATCCTCGCTGCGGTCCTGCTGGCGGTCCTGCGCTGCGTCGGCGACGACGAGCGCCAATAGGCCGGGGAAGCGAGCCTCCATGTCCCTACGCCGCAGGCTGGTGAGCACCCGGTTGCCCCGGTCGGTCATCGAGACGAGCCCGGATTCGCGCAGGACCCGGAAGTGGTGGGTCCTGGTCTGCTTGCTCACCGGCAGGCCGAACGCGGAGCAGTGCTGCTCGAAGCCCTCCGGAGCAGTGGCCAGTGTGGCGACCACCGTGCGCCGCATCGGGTCGGCCAGTGCCGCCAAGACCCGCCCGAGGTCGATCTCATCGCGCGGGGGCTGAGGCAAGGCGCCGGGGGAATCCTCCTCGCCGTGCTCTTCGTACCCTGCTGTCGCCCGTGCCACCGGACCAAGGTATGCCGGCTTGCCGACCTCTGCCGGGCTCCCATAAGGTACGAGCGCAGTCGTACCTCGCTGGGGAGTGGAACTTGGAGGATGGAGAACGGGTGACGCCGGAGCCACCGGCCGCCGGTGCCGGCCAGATCACGCTGCGGAGCCGCAGCCTGGCACTGGCCGGCCTCTGCACCGGAGCCGCCTTGGTGGTGCTGGATGCCAACGTGTTGAACGTGGCGGCACCGACCATCCGCCGGGACATGGGCGGCACGCCGGCGACGTTGTTGTGGGTGATCGACTCCTACACCTTGACCTTCGCGGTGCTGCTGCTGTCCTCCGCTGCGCTTGGGGATCGCCTCGGCGGCAAGAAGGTGTTCCAGGCCGGCCTCGCAGTCTTCGGGAGTGCTTCCCTGGCTGCGTCAATCGCGCCCGACCCGGCGCTTCTCATCGCCAGCCGGGCGCTGCAGGGAACCGGCGCGGCGCTGCTGGCCCCGGCCAGCCTCGCACTGATCGCCACTCTCTACCCCCAGCCGACCGAGCGGGCCAGGGCGGTTGGGATGTGGGCGGGGGTGTCGGGCATAGGCTTCGCCGGTGGCCCGGTGCTCGGTGGGGTGCTGGTGGCCGCGGCCGGCTGGCGCTCGGTGTTCGTGGTCAACCTGCCGGTGACGGCACTGGCAATGTGGCTGGTAGGGCGCCACCTGGACCGGTCTCCCTCTCGCGACGAGCGCTTCGATCCAGTTGGCCAGGTGCTGGCCGGGTGTGCAGTGGCGCTGGTGGTGCTCGGACTGGTCGACACCTCGACGGCAGGCTGGAGCCCGACTGTGCTGGCGATTCTGGCCGCCGGTGTGGCACTGCTGGCGCTGTTCTGGTTCGCCGAGCACCTGTTCGAGCGCCAAGGACGTCCCACCCTGATGGCGCCGTCACTACTGGCCGGAGCGGCTATGAGGACGAGCCTCGGCGCGGCGGCAGCCTACAACTTCGCTCTCTACGGGATGCTGATCGCCTTCAGCATCGTGCTCCAGGCTCAGCGGCACTACAGCGCCCTGCAAGCAGGGTTGGCTTTCCTGCCCCTGACGGTGGTAGGCGCCGCGACCAGCGGGCTCCTGGCCGGTCGCCTCGTCGCGCGGTACACAGCGGCCAGGGTGCTCGCCACCGGGATGCTGACCTCGGCTGGCGGAGCGCTGATCCTCGCCTCGTTCGGCTCGCATGCGCCCTACTGGCAGGCCGCGGCCGGCTTCGTCGTGTTCGGCACCGGCACGGGCCTGTCTGCGCCCGCCATGACGGCAGCGGTGCTCACGGCAGCCGGGCCCGGCCAGGCGAGCCGGGCCAGCGGCGTGCTGAATGCCGCCCGCCAGCTAGGCGGCGCCTTCGGGGTGGCTCTTCTCGGCTCCCTGGTAGCCAAGGACGCCACCCACCTGCCTCTGGCGATGGTCGTAGCAGCCCTAGGGTTCGTCGCCTCGGGCGCCGCCGTGCTGCTCTGGGCTGGGCGCAGCGTATGACTCCTTGCCTGGCACCTCCCTGCCCCCGTCGCACGCCCCCTCTTCCTCGAGGTAGGCCAGGAACGCTCGGCTGACGGGGGACATCTGCTTGCCGGCCGGGTAGATGGCGTACCACTGGCGCATCAACGGGAAGCCCTGCACGTCCAGCACGGCGAAAGCACCGGACGCCACGTCCAGCGAGAGGGTGTGCTGGGAGACCACGGCAAGGCCCATCTCGCCTGCGACTGCCTGCTTTATGGCTTCGTTGCTGCCGAGAGCCATGCGGACGGCCAGATGGACCCCGTGCGTGCCGAAGAACCGCTCCGCGGCGAGCCGGGTGCCTGAGCCGGGCTCCCTCATGATGAACGGCTCGCCGGCAAGACGGCTCGGCGGGATGTCCCGCTCCGAGGCCAGCGGGTGGCTGGCAGGGGCGACCACGACCAACGGGTTCATCATGAACGGCAGAGAGACCACGTTGAGGTTGTCCGGGGTGTTGCCCATTATGTAGAGATCGTCCAGGTTGCGGGTGAGCCGCTCCAGGAGCCGGTCCCTGTTGTCGACCTCCAGGCTGACGTCGATGCCGGGATGCAGCTTGCAGAAGCCGCCCAGCAGTCGGGGCACGAAGTACTTGGCGCTCGTGATGATGGACAGCCTGAGGCTGCCGCGCTCCAGGCCGCGGGTCTCGGCCAGCGCCACGCCCAGCGCTTCCAGCCGATCGAAGATGTCCCTGCTCGCCACTTCCACCAAGGTGCCCGCGGGCGTCAGGAAGAGACGCTTGCCGACCTGCTCGTGAAGGGGCATCCCCATGGTCTTGGACAGCTGCTTGATCTGTATCGAGAGGGCAGCGGGCGTCATGTGCAGCTCCTTGGCTGCGCGTGTCATGTTCAGATGCCGGCCCAGCGCCAGCATTATCTCCAGCTGGTGGAGGGTGGCGTTACGTGGCGTCATTGCCGGTCCGGCCTGCCGGTGCCCGACAGACCATCCCCCTTTCGATCTGTGACCGACGATCCGGCGAGGGACAGGATCGCAACCTGCCGCCGTCCTGCGAATGGCCAGCCCGTACCGATTTTAGCGGTCGACCCGGAGCCGACGATGGCGTCGGCACGGACGCAGGGCCTCAGCGAACCGGCCTCCACTGCCTGTCGGAGCAGCGGCGGCTGATCGTCCCGTCGTCGGCGATCGCGAACAGGTGCAGCCAGGCGTTGTCGATCAGTTCGGCAACCAGCTGGTGGGTCGCTATCACATCTTCGATGGCGTCCAGAGGGGCCTCCACGACGACGTTCATCCGCACCGGTTCGTGCACCCACCGATGGCCGTCGTGGAGGGACTGCAGAGCCAAGCCCACCCGTAGGTCGCCGCCATTGCCCTCCAGCACCCCGATCGAGCCGCCCACCACGTTGTGAAGGGTCTTGTTGCCGCTGCCGAAGCGGCGGTTGTCGACCGTGGACCCGTAGTACTGCATGTTGATCCAGTTCCCCACGATCATGGGCGCGGACATGATGAGCGACAGGGTGGCGAAGCCGGGGTCCTGGCGCCAGTTGTACTCGTGGAGAAAGGTTCGTCCTCCCAGGTCGAGCCCGGCCGTGCGGGACCGCGGCGCGGCGATGAACGCCGCATTGCCTGCCAGTCCCCACTCCGGTCGGAGCTGGGCCCAGTCACGGGTCCTCATCCGCATATCCGCCATCACTCCGGACGGCCCCAGGTCGGCCGTCCCGAAGAGGCTCGCCCTCTCCATGCGTGCGATCTCGCCCGCCGTGGACAGCCAGGACGCCAACTGACGCACTTCCTCGGCGTGGGAGGAGGGGACGCCTTCCGCCCCGAACAGGCG
Organism: Actinomycetes bacterium; assembly: GCA_021795215.1. Classification (GTDB taxonomy): domain Bacteria; phylum Actinomycetota; class Acidimicrobiia; order Acidimicrobiales; family JAKAOS01; genus JAJYPS01. Next base: position 4,205 of record JAJYPS010000100.1, on the reverse strand, counting down.
CACCTTGTCCGTCGTGGTGTCGTGCAGCCCCGCCACGAAATAGGTGTCGTCGGGGATGACGATGCCCTTTTCGGCAAGGCCTTCGCGGGCGACCGGATCGTTGAGTAGAGCGACCGATATCCGGGCGCTCGGCTCGCCGGTCTGCCCGCCGCAGGCTCCGCAGTCCAGGCCAGTCGCCTGGGGGTTGTTCACCGTGGTGCTGCCGTGGCCGACGATGAGGACCAGCCGGGAGAAGTCCTCGGTCAGGCCCATGTTGCGAAGTATGAGCTCGGCGACTGCGGGGCGGTCGGCCGCCGGTATGCCGGGGGCCTGGCCACTGTCCACCCAACCCGGGACAGGGTCGCCGAGGCTGGGCGACAGCTGCTCGTGGACCTCCGGTCTGAGCCCCTTCCTGGAGGGGTGCACCGCGGGTCGGCTCCAACCCATTGAGTTGCTGAGCAGCTTGTGCGCCGAGAGCAGGCCCACCGACTCCACGAAGGAGAACGTGGAGACGGCGGACGTCTTGAACGTCTTCCACGCCTTGGCGATGCGCATGGACCGGTGGCGTCGGGCGATCAACTGACCGGCGCCACGAGCGCCGCCCCCGGCGGGCTGCTCGAAGATCCGATAGACGGGTTTGAACAGGACCGGTACGTGGCCCTTGCCCTCCACGGCGCCGAAGGGGACGAACTCCATCAGCACTCCGAAGAATCCCGCAAAGCCGAGCGTCTGGACGGGAGACACGGACTCCAACGCTCGGCGGAAGATCTCCGAGCGCACGTCGATGCAGAACACCGCCTGCGCCACGCGACGGCCCGGCTTGTCGCCCACATCCGTCCCCGCGTCCGCTTTGGTCCCCGCTTCCGCCTTGGACGCAAGCGCGTCGATCAGGCGCCTCTGGTAGGCGATCTCGAACGCGGTGTGCAACACGACCGCCATGTCGTCGGCGGGGCTCGGCTCGAGGGGCTCGGAGTGCTGGGCAAGCGCCGCTCGCCACTGCTCCGCCAGTTGGCCGTCGAACAAGGCGCGGTACAGCAGCGCCTCCCATGCGAGGCGTATCGCAAGGAGGTCTCGGATCGAGTCGTCGGAGGCTCCGTTGAGCTCCGCCTGCCAGCGCTGGTAGCGGGTCCAGGCAGCCCATCCGCCGACGCTCAGCAGCACGCTGTGCAGGTAGCGGTCCATTGCCACCCCAGGCACACCAAGCTCGAGGAGGGCCCACTCGATCGCCTCGGAGGCGGTGACGGGGATCGCCGTGGCCGCACTGCAGACGGCCCCTGCGCCCATCGCCTGGGGACCCTTGTCCAACTGGACGTACTCCCGCCAGCCTGCGAAGAGGGACGTCCCCCTCCACGGTTGGCGCCACAGCGCTTGGCCCTCGTCGAAGTACGAGGCGCAGTAGTGACTGATCCGGTCGACCACGAAGCCCGACCAGTCCTGCCCGTCGAGCCTGCCGAGTGCGTCGGTCAGCAGCGGTAGCGGCACCCCCCTCTGCTCCGATCCCTCCTGCAACCGCTGCTCGATACGGGCAACGCTCCAGGAGCTGCCCAGATCGGCGATCGCGGCCTCTATGTCGGCGACGGAGATGCGACCACTCCGGACCTGGTCCCGGTAGTAGGAGAGGGGCATGCACAAACCGATGCCGGTGATCCTCTGCAGCACGGCGTGCGCCTGCCAGAAGTCGAGATCTCGAAGGCCCAGATAGGGGTTCACTGCGACGAAGTTCTTCAGGGGCCACAGCGGCGCGATCCGCTGGCAAGCCGCTTCCGCGCTTTCCAGCACCTTGATGTCGTGCTTCTCACCGAGCGTCATATCGCGCTCCCCACCGCTTCCCTGCGGTCTCGGTCCAGTCCTTCCGCCCGCCGCCCGGCGGAACCGGTGCGGCACAGCAACCGGGTGAAGAAGAGATCGACGTAGAGCCCGTTGTAAAGATGAACGTACACGGCCCGCCAAGCCGGTTTCTTCATGATGCGGGGAAGCATCTGCTGGACGGCGAGCAGCCCGATGAAGACGGCCACGATCAGGGCCAGGAGAATGTCCTGCGCTATGCCCGAAGGCACGATCGCCGAAGGCAGGCTGGGTGCCAGCAGGACGCCGAATGCCCGGTGGAGCGCGAAGTAGGCAGTGACCACGCCAGCGCTCAGCAGGCCCATCCACAGGATCAGCGCCTTGCTACCGCTTCCTTTGGTGTTGAGAGCCTGCAGCAGCAGGTGCGTGACGGCGAGGGACACGACGAGGCCGAGTGCGAGCACCGCGCGCTGCCGGCCGGTTAGGACGCCGAACGCCGACCCGATCCCCACCGTCATAGCCACCGCAACCACCAATCCGAGAAGGGCTCGCCGGACCGACCCGGCGTTGAAGACCGCAGGCAGCGCAGGTTCCCGGAAGTTCTCGACCACGCTGCCCGAGGACAGGAAGGCGTGCGCCTTGTACACCGAGTGCGAGACGATGTGCAGCACCGCCACGCTGTACACCCCCAGGCCGCACTCCATCAGCATGAAGCCCATCTGGGCGAGTGTCGAATAGGCGAGGGACGCCTTTATCGCGGTGGACGTCATCATCATCGTCGACCCGGCGACGATCGAGACCAGGCCGACCAGGACAAGTGCCACTCCGGTCCAGCCGATCCGCGACATGAGTGGGCTCATGCGCAGCACCAGGAAGGTTCCGGTGTAGATGATGCCGGCATGCAGGAGTGCCGAGACCGGTGTGGGCGCCTCCATTACCTGTATGAGCCACCCGTGAGTCGGGAACTGTGCGCTCCTGAGCACCGCGCTGAGGGCGACGAGGCCGGCTGCCACCTCCAGACTGAGCGGCATGGGCCGATGGAAGTGAGACAAGGCGAACCGCAGGTCTCCGAAGTCGGACGTATGAAGAACCCTTGCAACGAGCACGAAGGCAAGCAACATGCTGGTGTTGGCTGTGAGCGTGAAGATCGTCTTCTTTCGAGCGGCAAGCACCGCACCCGGCCGCTGCTTGTAAAAGGACAGCAACTGTCCCAGAAATATCGTGGTCGCGAACGATGCGACGATGAACCCCCAGAAGTTGCTGGTCATGATCAGCGTCAGGAACGACGCGAGGGTGAAGCTCAGCCACCGGTGGAACTGGCCCTCGTGGACCTCGCCTTCCATGTAGGAAGACGAGTAGCGGGCCACGATGAGGCCGACGAAGGTCACCAGGAGGAGCATGATCATCGTCAGAGGATCGACGTACACGCTTAGCGATGCAGCACCCAGATTCGCCGGTAGCGTTACAGACGCGTATGTCTCGGACCCCTGCGCACTGAATGCATAACCCATAGCCGCGACGAAAGCGGATACAAGAGCATAAGTCGCGCTGAACGTTGTAAATCGCCGGATCAGTCGAGGGTGCTTGTCCGCCCCGACGCCTGCGAGCAGACCGGTGAGCAGCAGAGGAACTGGCAGGGCCAGCATGACCGCCGAGGTCACCGAGGTTGGGCTTGACATTCCGATCTCCTTGGTGGGCTGCTACTCGGACGACTGTTCTCGTGAACCACCGTCCTCAACACCATAAGCATGTGGTGCGCATAAAGTAAAGTTAACTGCTTTCAATGTGATGTGTAGTAAACGTAAAAGCTTCCCGGCCGAGGCGACGTTGGCCGATCGCAGTCGGGTAGCCGATCTGTACCGGACCAGGGAAGGAGCGCCGGGACCACTCCCCTGCCAGGCCCCGTCGCCGGTACCCCCTGCCGCACTCCCCTGCCAGGAACGCTCCTCTCCGGACCCCGCTCCGCAGCGATCCCCTCCGCGTCCCGGGGCTCATCTGGTCAGTCCCACGTACAGAAGGGGGAGCCGCTCGGGCAGGCGCTCCACGTGGTCGATGACCATGTAGTTCCGGGCGCCGAAGATCCGGGAGACGTACTCGTCGGCGTCGGGATCGAGGCTGAGGCAGAAGGTGGCGATGCCGTGGGCTGCCGCCTCCTCCACTGCCTTCCTGGCGTCCTGGCGCAGGTACTGGGAGTCCCGGACGTCGTTGTCCGACGGCTCTCCGTCGGTCACGACCAGCAGAAGCTTCTTCTGGTTGGGCCGGCGTCGAAGGATGGAGGACGCATGCCGCATGGCCGCTCCCATCCGAGTGGAGAGCTGGCCGGTCATGCCCGCCAGGTGTGCCTTGGCCTTCTGATCGTACGCGGTCTCGAAGTCCTTGTAGCGGAAGTACTCCACGTCCTGGCGGCCGTCGGAGTCGAAGCCGTGGATGGCGAAGGGATC
>JAJYPS010000017.1 GCA_021795215.1 Actinomycetes bacterium | reverse complement strand
CGCGTCATCTGTCGTCACTACCGTCATTCTCGTTCACCTCCTCCGCCCTCATCGATTACCAGCCCTGCCGAGCGGCAAGTCCTAGTATGACAGGTAGGGGATCCTCAGTGACGCTCCGAGTGTGTCACTAACTACTTCGCCCCGAAAAACTCTTGCTGGTGAAGGGGTCCTGTTGGCTTGAGCTGTTCACAGACGGCCGTGTGTGCCTGTCCCCGCCCGCTCTTGACTTCTTTCGGCCCCGTTTTGGGCCGTTCCCGGCTGTTGAGCGCGCGGGAGGAGAAGCCGGGCGGGCGGGTCAGGCGGCGGATGCGCTGTCATGGGGTGGTCTCTTTGGTGGTCCGGATTCTGCGCTACTGGGAGCAGATCGACTCATCGAGAGTGATTCCCCACCTGTGAACCCCCGTGGTGACCGTGTCCGGCAGCTCTGGGTACGCTGCGGCAACCACCGCAGACGATCACCTCGGCCCGACGAACGTCGCAGACCGTTGGGGCGCCCAGGCGGCGCGTTCGTCCCTGGTGGGGCGGAGAACGCCGAGCATCAGCGCTTCACGACCGTAACGCTGGCTTGCCAGGTCCGCAGGTTGGCCGCCGATGCCCGGATGCCGGTGCGGTCGTTCCGGCGGTCTTGATGGCCTCCTTGCGCCTATGCGCCTTTCCCGCCGTGCCGCTCGTCTGGCTCGCTGCCGCCGTTCGGCAGGTCGCCCGCGCGGTCCACATCCTCTCCATCGGTGCCGCTATCGCTTGGCACGCTGTGGCCACCGCCGCCGTGGTGACCATTGCCACCCGGCATCACCTCGCCGTGGTTCATCGCGGACATGTTCTGTGGCTCGCCACTGGGGGCACCACCCATCATTCGAAGCATGCCGATGCCGCCGGTACGCACGAAGCGCCACACCAATGTGGCCGCCAATGCGAGAAAGATGATGTTCAGTACGCTTGTGTAATTCAGCGAGATATGAGCTTCGATCACATGAGCGCTGCGCGCTGTCGGCACGATGCCCGCGCCTCCGAAGATGATCTCTACGAGGTACCCAGCGAGGCTCATCGTGGCGTAGAAGGTGGCGAAGATGAAAGCGGTCATGCGGGTGCCGTAGTACTTCCGGTAGATCGACAGGATCGGGATGATGATCAGGTCGGCGAAGATGAACGACACGACGCCGCCGAAGCTGATACCGCCGTTCCAAAGCACAGCGGCCAGCGGCACGTTGCCGATGCTGCATACGAAGGCGACCACAGAGATCGCCGGCCCGATGAGCGGACCCCACAACTTCGCGGCCAAGGGGTGGCCGGTGAAGAACAAGTGCTGCCAGAAGGCGTCCGGTACCCATGCAGCGAGCGCGCCTGCGATGAGCAGGCCGCCCACGATATCTCGCAGCACCGCGGCCCACTCCATCACGAAGACGTGCGAGACAGCGGTCAGGCCCTCGGGGGAGCGCAGCCGGGCCCACAGGCCGCCCTCCCCGGTAACCGACATGTCCATTCCGGCGTGGCCCTCCATCGAGCCCGCGAGCCCAAGGTCCGCTTGGCGGAGGGCGCCGTCGAGCAGTCGGCTTCGCAGGAATAACCTGAACAGCACGGCGACTGACGCGATCATGAGCGGCCCGCCCACGAACTCCGCGAGCGTGAACTGCCAGCCGAGCAACAGCGCGAGGATGATCCCGAGCTCGACCACCAAGTTGGTGGAGGCGATCTCGAAGGCCATCGCCGCAGTGAAGTCGGCTCCCTTGCGGACGAGCGTGCGCCACAGTGCGACCGCAGCGTAGGAGCAGGAAGAGCTGGCGGCACCGAGCCCGGAAGCCATGACCAGCGTGCGGGGCGAGGAGTCGCCGAGCAGGCGCACGATCGTGGACTTACGGACCAGTGCCTGGACCACCCCGGACAGCGCAAAGCCCAAGATCAGCGCCCAGAGGATCTCCCAGGTCATCGAAGCGGCAATTGCCAGCGCGTGACCCAACGCATCCAGCACCCGCATGAGCACGTCAGCCTCCAGAGACAGTGCCAGCGGCTGCTGGCGATGTCGTTGGCTGTTCCGGGTCCGGTATCACGACGCTAGAACCCGATCGAGGGCCGAGCGGAACGAAGCGGGGTCGATCTCGCCGATGATGATGAAGCGGATGTTGCCGTGTGGGTCGACGATGTACGTATCCGGGAGCCCCAGTATCCCGTACGTGGCTGTCGTGGACCCCGCAGCATCCACGACGCTCGCGTAGGTCACCCCGTACCGGCGGGCGAAGGCAGAGGCAGCCGGAGCGGTGTCTTTGACGTCCACGCCGAGAAACACCACTCCCCGGCGGCGATAGCGGCGCCACAGCGCCTCGAGTTGAGGTGCCTCGGCTCGACAGGCCACGCACCAGCTTGCCCAGAAGTTGAGCACTACGACCTTTCCCCGCAGTGAAGTGAGGCTTTGGGTGCCATGGGCGTTCAAGAGCGGGAGAATGAAGCCTGGCGCGGGTCGGTCAACCTTGGTGGGGAGAACTGAGATGCTCTTGAGCGGGCCTTGGGGCTGGGATGGTTGCGGCGGTGACCTGGTCGCTCCCGGTCTGGGAACCGCGAAGGCTGCGAGCATCCCGAGCGCAGCGCCTACAGCAAGGGCGACCTTGGTCACGAGCATCAGCTTCCGAGCGCCACCTCGGGACTGCCTGAGTCTGAGAGTCATCCCGGTGATCCCGCCCTGGCCGCTACCGGCACTTTGAAGGTTTGGTTGATCAGCTGGGCCAGTCGCTGTTCGGTCATGCCGCCTACCTGGCGCCCGAGGAGCTTGCCTTGGGCAGAGACGAAGAACGTGGTGGGCAACCCGTAGACGCCGTAATTTCCGCCGACCTTTGAGCGAGGGTCGAAGACGAGGGGGTAGGAGACCCCGGTCTTGGCAGCGAAGCTGAGCGCTGCGCTGCGCTTGTCGTTGGTGTCGACACCGACGAAGTCGACTTTGCCGGCGAGACGCCGGGCGGTGGCCTCCAAGGCGGGCATCTCCTTGCGGCACGGCGGGCACCACGACGCCCAGAAGTTCACCACGACCGGGTGCCCTTTGAACTGGGCTAGTGCCACGGCTGTGGAAGGGTTGCGAAGGTCGGGCAGCGACCAGACCGGGGCTACTTGGCCAGTCTCCTTCGTGAACACCCCGCCGGTGGAGGTGATGATCTTGTTGGAGGTGGCGTGCAACGTGGTGCTCGGCCTGGCCAGGTACGAGGCGGTCACCCCGGTGAGCGAGCCGACCACCACCGCGGCGGCAGCAAGTGCCCACCATCGCTTCCCGGCACGCCAGCGAACGGGCGTCGCCGCGTCCGGAGTGACTGGCTGGTCGCTTCCAGGCTTCTGGTCAAGATGCTCAGTGGTCACAGTGGCGGCCATCCCAGGCGGGCGAAGCGGGCTTGGAGGGGGATGAAAAGGCTTTTCCATTCTCCGGTGACGAACATGACGCCGACGGCGACGAGCAGCAGGCCGCCTGCCACCTCGATCGCCCGGCCGTGGCGGCGCAGCCAGGACAGCGAGGTCCGGGCCCGGGAGAACCCGACAGCGAGGGCGAGGAAGGGCAGCCCGAGACCGAGGGAGTACAACGCCAAGAGCACCGCTCCGTCCAGGACCGTGTTGGTGGCGCTGGCGACGGCTAGCACAGTGGCGAGGACCGGGCCGATGCAAGGCGTCCAGCCGAAAGCGAACGCCATGCCCAACGGGAACGCCCCTTTGGGTCCCTTGGGGACCCGGGAGAGGTCGAAGCGTCGCTCCCTGGCGAGGAACGGGACGCGCAGCAGTCCCGCGGAGGCTAGGCCGAGCACGATGATGAACACCCCGGCGACGTCCAAGATGACCGGCAGGTTGCGCAGCAGCAGCGAGCCGACCAGGGTGGCCGACGCGCCGAGCGCGGTGAACACGACTGTGAACCCGCCGACGAAGGCCAGCGACGAGCGCAGCACGAGCGGTGTCGCCTGTCGGTGGTCGAGCTCGGAGATGGGCAGGCCCGACACGTAGGAGAGATAGCTCGGGATGAGCGGCAACGCGCACGGGGAGCTGAACGACAGGATCCCGGCGACGACGGCGAGCAGCGGCAACAGCGGTGACACCGGCCTCGCCTACCTTCGGGTCCGCTCGGGCAGAGCCAGGCGGGTCACTTCGCGAGCGACCGGCGCAGGTAGGTGGCGATGCCCCGCCCCCATTTGTTGAGGTCGCTCTGGGGGAGGTAGCCGGTGCCGTTCTTGCGTTGGTCGACCTGGGGGCTCGCTATGTAGCGTTCGCGCCCGTGGGGGCCGAGGAAGTACAAGTAGTCGGCGTGCACGGTCTGGGTGGCGCCCTTGGGGAGGAACACCTGGATCCCGTAGGCGCTCCACACCGCTTTGAGAGCGGCGGTCGGCCCGGTGAGGAAGTACCAATTGGGCAGCCGGGAGAGGCCGTGGAGCTGGGTGAAGTGCTCGACGGCTGCCACCGACTCACCCATCGGGTCGACGTTGACACCGACGAACGCGACGTGGGGGGCCGCCCGGCCGAGGTCGTGCTGGGCGAGGAGGAACTCCTGGGCGAGCACCGGGCACACCTGGGTGCAGCGCGAATCCATGAAGGCGACCAGGACCGCTTTGCCCCGGAAGCTCGAAAGCGAGACCGGCCGGCCGTGCTGGTCGGTGAGCGTGAAGCCGGGGGCGGGGTGCCCTGAGCCGTCGGAGAGGCCCATCAGCTGCACCATGGGGCTCGGGACCGCCGCGGCGTTGCGCGCATGGACGTAGAGGTAGGCGCTCGCCGCCATCGAGATCGCAGCGGCGAGAGCGAAGGGCATCACTCCGAAGCTCACCCAGCGTGGCAGGAGCGGCTGGGCTTGCCGTTGCGGACGCTCCTGGGTCGTGGACGGCTCGGCAGCGGTGCTCATCGAGGCCTGGGGTCCGCGTCTGCACAGAGGCCGGCCGGAGCGCCGGGTCGGGCGCGAAGGGCGACGGGCCTGGTCCGACACCGCGTCCACAGGGCCACGCCGAGTAGGGCGAAAGACAGCCCTCCGAGGAGAGGTTGGAGGGGGCGGTAGTAGTCGAGGGCGCCGCTCACCCCGACGGCGAGCACGACCACCTTGTTGCACACCGGGCAACCCACCGCCAGGAACGATGCCAGCCCGCCAGCACCGAGTCGGCGGTCGACTCGGCAGGTTTGCGGCCAGGGCACCAAGAAGGTGGCCGCCAGCGGACCGAACAGAGCGGCGGGGAGCAGCCAGGCCATGTAGTTCCAAGCCCCGGCGGAGATCATCCGGTGGAACAGCGGGTTCGGGATGATAGCGGTGGGCACCCCAATGACCACGACATATGTTGCCGCCATCCCGACCGCCAGCAGACTGAACCGTTGCCATGGGACCCGCTCGTTGGCCGTGTCGCCGATCACGGCAGCGTCCGGGGTTGCGTTCCCGTGGGTGACCTCGTCGCTCACGGGCCACAAGCTAGTACCGGCTGTCGTAGATTGCCAACAGTCGGCACAGCCGAACGACCCTGTCTACAGGGGGCAGAGATGGGAGAACAGTGTGGCCAGCTGCGGTGCCCCTCCCACGGCCCCGGTCGCCGCGGCGACGGCACCGAGGACGAACAGCCCCGCTGTCGCGGGCCCGATCCCGCCGGAGCCGCCCGAGGGTTGATCGAGCATGGTCACGCGTTCGGCGATGGCGTCGGCTCCGTTGAGGGCGGCGACGTGAGCGGCGGTGGGGGCGACGTCGGCGGCGAGGAGCAGGGCGCTGCGCAGCGCGTCGCGTCCGGTCACCGTCGCGGCCTCTTCGTCGGCCCAGCACTCAAGGGCTACCCGAGCGGAGTGCGCGCTGCGCCGGGCCCAGGGAACGAACCACAACAGCCCGGTGGCCAGGTCTACGGCGTCGAGCCAGCGCTGGTGGTGCCAGCGGAGGTGGGCAGCCTCGTGGGCGACGACAGCGGCGATTTGTGATCCGTCGAGCCGGGAGCGCAGCCCCGCCGAGATCACGGCTTGGGGATGCGGGCCGCCGAGGCTGTAGGCGAGCGGCGTCGGCGTCGGCAGCGTGACGAGCTCGAAGCCGCCCTGCTGTTCGTGGACGCCGAGGTAGGAAGGGACCCGTAGGGTCGCCCGGCGGCGACGGGACCGCCAGCGGCGAACGGTGGCCGCGCCAACGGCAGAGCCGAGGAGCACGGTGGCCGCCCACGCGGTGGCCACCCCGCCGGGCTCGAAGCGCTCCAGGAGCACCCGGCACGTTTCGGCCACTGACGACCCGGCGAGCACGGGCAGGACGACGGGTGCGCTCAGCAACGCCAAGCCGACCGTCACGTAGAGACCGGCCGACACGACACTGGCCAGCGCAAGGATGGCCCACGCTCGAGGCGGGAGCCGCCGTGCGACGTGGCGGCTCAGCGCGCCAGGCACCGCCACGACGAGGCCGGCGGCCAGGATCAGCGCGATCATGATTTGCGCCGGGCGCCGAGCAGGCGTTGCAGCTGGGCTCGCTCTGCGGCGTCGAGGCGTTCGACGAAATGCCCGAGAGCGGTCGGACGGTCAGCGGCGGCAGCCAGGATGGTCTCCATGCGCTCGGCGACGCTCTGCTCGCGGCTGGAGTTGGGACGGTAGGCGAAGGCACGCCCGGTCTTCTGACGCTCCAAGCGGCCCTTTCTCCATAGCCGCACCAGGACCGTCATCACCGTGGTGTAGCCGAGCGGATGGGCACCGTCGAGGCGTTCGTGCACCTCACCAGGCGTGAGCCACCCGCCGTCGTCCCACAGCACCTCCAGCACGGCCTGCTCCAAGCTGCCCGGCGCTGCGCGCCTCAACACCGTGTGGCTTCCCTCGTCGGACGGCGCGTGGTCGGCGTCTTCGCCATGGCCGGCCCATATTGCCACGTCCCCGCGACGCGATGGGCATCACTGATCGAGCGCCGCTAGGGCTCCTCTGGTGCCGTGGTCTTTAGGTTTGAGGCAAGTCTCACGCGGCGGGCGCTAACCGGCCGCGAGCGATGTAGTCGGTGCACGTCTTGTCGATCGTCGCGAGAGCCGCCCGTAGTGGCGCTGGAGCAGGGGGTTGGTCGGCGGCGAGAAGGGGGCGGAGGAGACGGCGGTCGAGCTTGGTGTAGAAGATCGCTGCCTTCAACCCGTCGGTGGTGAGGGTGTAGGTGTTGGAGTGCGGGACCCGAACGACGAGGCCTTTGAGCCGGAGTCGCCGCAGGTCATAGGTCATCTGCGCGGGACCGTAGGGGGCACCGAGCAGGCTGCTCACCAAGGCGCGAAGGCTCTTGTTGGTGAAGCCGACGGTGGCCACCAGGGCGACGCAGAGGGCGCCGGTCAGGGCCATGACGCGTGGGTCCCCGAAGCGCAAGGCTCCGGTTCGTTGGCCCTCCTCGAGCGAGGGCTGTGAGATCCGCTCGAACAGAGCGGTCTCGATGGCACAGCCCTGACCGGCACGTTGCACCTCGAGCAGGCGGCGGTTGGCCGCTCGGGCCTTGGCTTGGAGCTCGGGGAGATTGATGAGGCGTCGCTGGCAGCCCAAGTCGGTGGGCGAGTTGACGACGGTCTCGATTCGAAGCGCACAACCTTGCTTCAGGTATTATTCCTTGATCCGTGAGTGCTTGTAGAAGGCGTTGATCGTCACGTCGGTGCCTCGGGTGACGACCTTGGTGGCGAACTCGCCTTTGGTGTTGGAGCGGGTCTGGCGGTCGAAGATCACCTTGATCTCGTCGGGGCGGCCCACGTCGATGTTGTCGGCGACCGTCGCCTCGAAGAACGCCCGGGCACGGCGTGGCGCGTCGAAGACGATCGTGCGGGACATCTCGACTTGGCGCATCGCCAGCTCCCACCAGTAGCCCGCTGCTCGGTCGATCTCGTCGAGGGGGGTCGGGATGGCCCGTAGCCAACGCTCGAAGAACACCTGGATGTGGGCTGGACCGAGCTGGTCGCAGGTCGTCTGCAGGCCGACCGGATCGTCGCAGCTGGCGAACCCGTTGGCCAGCTCGGCGAAGCCGATCCCGGCCTTGGCTGCCTGACGCTTCGCCCACTCATGCCCGTTGACCCACACCTTCGCCGGGTAGGGGAAGTACGAGCAGATCTTGATGAACCCGGGCCCGAAGTCGGCGTCGAGGACATAGAAGTAATAGACGGTGACTCGCCGGTCGGCCTTGTCGAACCCGAACAGCTTCACGCTGGGGTCGCGCGTCGGACGCTGGTGGGCGGTGAAGACCCGCTGGAACTCCTGTGCCACCCCGATGGCCACCACCCCCGGCCCGGTCGCCCGTTGCCAGTAGGGCCGGGCCAAGTCGATCTGGCGGTCATCGGCTTTGAAGCGGATCACCGGGATGTCCGCCGACTCGGCGAACGCCGTCACCGCGGCGCGGAACCGCTCGCCGATCCTGGTCATGATCGCCGGGGAAGGGATCGGGCAGCGCAGATGATCGCGCATGAAGGTGACCACCTGCCCGCTCACCTGCAAGTTCGGGACATAGGGCGTTCAGGTAGAGCCGATCCAGGCACTCGAGATCCAAGACCACGTGATTGTCGAGCAGGTCCCTCACCGACACCGCGCTGGCCATGACGCACCCCCATCGTTCCTTCTCGGGGAGCTCCGCTCCGTCCTCTCAAGGCGGCTCCACTGTCCAGCCAACGACCGGATGCCAGCTCCGCCTCCACGTCCTCCTGCGGCCGACCGGTCCGGCGAGCCACTACGTCCGCGAGGTGCCGGGACTGCCTGGCTGGTGCTCTGCCAAGGCCCGGGCATCGGACGCCCGCCGGCGCGGCCTGACGACCGACGGCGAGCATCTCGGCCCCCGGCAGGTCCGTTCCCGTGCGGCCCCCGGCGCTCGGCGCTCGGCGTCACTGTTCGAGCAGTCGAGAGACGAGCGCACAGGCGTCCCCGACGGTCGCCACGCCCGCCACGTCGGCCTCCCTCACTTCGATGCCGAACGCCTCTTCGAAGGCCATCATCACCTCGATCAACGTCAGGCTGTTGGCCGATAGGTCCTCTGCGAAACGTGCGTCGGGGTTCACATCCGCCGCATCGACCTCCAGCACCTCCGTCACGCACCGGCTCACCGTCTCGAACACCTCACCGGTGGCCGGCCGTCCGGAGATGGTCCCGTGCGGCCCCGCGGCCGGAACGCCCTGCGGACGAGTCGGTCGAGCGTCGGGCACGGCCCGAAAATAGCGGCGGCCACCGCCACCGGTGACCTTGCGCTGTCGTCGCCGCTGCGCCCTACGGGCCCCGCCGGACCAGCACCTGCTTGGGGGCCCGGAACGACAGAAAAGACCAGTGCACGGCCGGGCTGCGGACAATGCGAAGGTCGGGCAGGCGTGCTGCTGCGACAGACAGCACCGTGGCCAGCTCCATCCGTGCAAAAGAAGCTCCAGCACATCTGTGCCTTCCGGAGCCGAACGCCAGGTGAGCCCACCCGTCGCGGCGACCGGGGCACAAGCGTCCCGGATCGGCGAACGTGTTCGGGTCGTGGCCTGTGGCGCCAAGTGCGAGCAGCACCGGTGCCCCGGCAGGGATGTCCACCCCTTCCACGCGGACGGCTTCGGAGACGATCCGCCGCCAGGTCGAAAGCGGCGTGTCGGAGCGCAGCAGCTCCTCGACCACCAGCCCGACCGAATCGGGAGTTGCCGAGAGCTCCCGCCAGGCGGAGGGCGATGCGACGAGGCGGGAGAACGCGATGCTGAGCATCTGGCTCACGGTGACGTGTCCCGCGATGATCAAGAAGTACGTCGTCGCGGCCTTCTCCGCAGCGCCGAGACGGCTGCCGCAGGGCTTGCGATGAGCGCGCAGTGCCCCGGCAAGGGAGTCGCCTTCGTCGCTCCGTGACCGCGACAGTTGTTCACAGATCCACGCGTAGAACTCGGCCGCGGCACGGCTGAGCTCCAGCTGACGCCCGGCGTCGGGCATGCCCCAGAAGAGCTCCAGTGACGCGTACGTCCATCGAGCCAGCTGCTCCGGCTCCACCGGCGACAGGCCCAGCACCTCGAGGATCACCCTGGAGGGAACGTCCCGAGCCACGACCTCCACCATGTCCGCCGACCCGGTCAGATCGAGCTCCTGCTCCAAGCGGTCCAGCGCCGACCGGGTAAGGTCTGCCACCCGCTCCGATGCCCGGCTCGCCGCAGCGCCGCCGACGAAGCGTGATGCCAGCTTCCGCAGCCCCGGATGGCTGTCCGAAGAGTTGTTCGCAAGCGTCGGAGGGAGATTGAAGCGAACCTTCGCCAGCTCACGCTTCGACGCCCAGTCCAGGCTCGCCAACGCGTCCAGCACGTTGTCCGGGCGGAACGTGTCGTGATCCTCCAGCGCCGCTCTCACTGCTCGGTAGCCGGACAACACCCATAGGCCGGTCGCCGGGTCCCGCCAGGGCCGGGAGCCGAACTTCCGCAACACGGTCGGGTCCATCGCCACGTCTTGCCCGAGCAGGTCGGGCGTGTGCCCCGGAACCTGGGACGGAGCAACCGGCGAGGGGGCGCCGGGGCACGACCCGGGACTCAACAGGGGCGGGTGGCGACGATCACGCTCGCCGCTCGTTCGACATCCCTGTCCGAGAGCGCCGCATGGACCCCGAGGCGGATGCGCGAGATCCCGTCCCGCACAGCCGGTGGCCGGAAGCAGCCGACCAGGACCCCTCTCTCGGCGCACCTGCCAGCCCACTCCACGGCGGACTTGGCCGAAGGCGAGCGCACCGACATCACAGCCGCCCCTGGACGGCTCACCGGCAGACGCGCGTCTGCCAGCAGTTCCGCCATCCTGGTCGCCAGGTGCAGCACACGCCGGGACCGTTCCGGCTCCCGCCGGAGAATGGATAGTCCGGCCAGGGCAGCGGCAGCAGAAGGGGGAGCCAGAGCGGTATCGAACACGAAACTGCGCGCCACGTTGACCAGGTACCGGATCACCTGCCTCGTGCCCACCACCGCCCCTCCCTGCGAGCCCAGCGCCTTTCCGAGAGTCACCACGCCGACCACATCGGGCTGGCAGCCGACAGCGGCCCGCAGCGACCCGCGACCACCGGGGCCGACCAGCCCGAACCCGTGTGCGTCGTCCACCACCATCCCGGCTCCCGCCGAGCGGCACGCGTCGAGGAAGGGGGGCAGAGGCGGCGCGTCCCCTTCCACCGAGAACACCGACTCCGTGGCGTACACGGCCCGCCGGGCCCCCTTCTGCGCCAGCGCCACGGCGGTTGCAGCCGGATCTGCATGGGCCACTGCGACCACTTCCGCTCCCGAGAGCCGGCCCCCGTCGATCAGCGAAGCGTGGTTCGACTCGTCGCATACCAGCAGCGAACCGGGACGGCACAGCGCCGTCAGCGCCCCGATGTTGGCCAGGTAGCCGGAGCTGAACACCAACGCCGCCTCGGTGCCGCAGAATGCCGCCAGGGCGTCCTCCAGCTCTTCGTGAACGGAGCAGCCTCCGGAGACCACCCGGGAAGCGCGGCCGCCGGTGCCGAAACGCTCCGCCGCTTCCGCCGACGCCCTCACCAGTTCCGGCCTTGCAGACATGCCCAGGTAGTCGTTCGTCGACAGGTCGACCACCGCGGAGCCGACCACGGCGGAGCCGCCCACGGCGGAGCCGCCCACGGCGGAGCCGCCCCGCACCCTCCGGGTGGTCCGGCGACCGAGGCCGGCCCGATCCAGGCGTCGCCGCGAATCCTCCACCCAGCCGAAAGCCCCCCGCGACGGCACGCCGGCGCTCGGAGCCGGCGACGTTCTCATGGTCGCGAACGTAATTGCCCGCCGTCCACGCAGCATGCACTGGCTCTTTCCGGGCGAAACGGCCAGGCCGTTCCTTTCCGGCGCCCGTCAGACTCGAATGACTTCCAACCCTGGAATCGCTCCATAGTCCCGGTCTTGAGTGACCACAGGAATCTGCTCCACCGCAGCGGTGGCCGCCACAAGCGCGTCGAGAATCGGCACTCTCCGACGACGACCCCGCAGCTCTGCAACGATACGCGCGAACTGCCGCGCCACATTGGCATCGACTGGCAGCGGATCCCAAGTCGACTCGACGGCCGAGAGGGTTGCCACCCGGTCCGGACGCTCGGTGTCGCCAGCCATCAGCACCCCGACCGTGAGCTCCGCCAGCGTCACGACAGACACCTCGGTCTCCGTCACGCCAGCCATGTCGCCCAGGGGTCGCCCCGCCTCGTTGGCGACAAAGAAGGACGTGTCGAGCAACGCCCTCACGCTTCGTCCGTCGAATCGGACAACAGCTCACGCACGTCATCGAGCAGCCGAGGGTCTGAAGCATAGCGCGCAGCGATGCCGAGGGCTTCACCGGCAGGCACTCTCCTGCGGCGCCGCATTGGCACGATCTCGGCCACTGGCCGGCGGTCGACCGTCACGGTGAGACGTTCTCCGCTTTCGACCCGGCGAAGCACCTCGCTGACCGTGTTACGCAACTCCCGCACCGAGATCGAATCGCTCACGCAGTGAGCGTAGCACATGTAGCCACACGAGCCTCTGCTGGGGAGAGAACTCCCTGGTGGGCGCTAGAGGACTCGAACCTCCGACCTCAGCCGTGTGAAGGCTGCGCTCTAACCAACTGAGCTAAGCGCCCGCTTGGTCGCCGACCATAGCCGGTGCGGAGCATCCGACATACAGGACCCCCGCGATGCAGCACCCCGCACTGTCCAGTGGGCCGCCCGGTCCGAGTGGCGGCCGAGTCATGTGGCAACCCCGGGAAGCACGCGCCCGCCCGTGCCCGCCCGTGGTTGCCAGTTTCGGGTGCGGGACCGTCGCGACGGGCTCTGGCGGGGTGCCCGACCGGGTCGACCCGCGACAGGCAGTGGTGCTGAACATCCCCGCTGCTCAGTGTGATCGTTCACGAGGCGGCGAGGTTCATGCGGCGATCGAGACACCCACTCCGCCCACGGTCTCGGCGCCGTAGCGCTGCTGTTCTCTCTCCAAGTCGAGAGGCCTCACGGCGGCACGAGCCGCCACGGCCTGGTCGTCCAGCATTGCAGCAGGTACGACCCAGGCAATCTCGAACTCGATCCCATCCGGGTCACGACCGTAGAGACTCTTCGTGGTGCCATGATCGGACGCCCCGACCAGTGCTCCCATCTCGGACAGGACTCCCTTCAGACGCGCCAGCTCCGCAAGAGTGTCTACTTCCCATGCGAGGTGGTAGAGGCCCGCGGTCGGTCTCTCCGAGCTCGACGCCGCCCGCACCGGTGCCCCGAACAGACCGAGATCGTGGTCGTTCGTAGACCCAGGAGCACGTAGGAAGGTCGCACGACCGCTCGGAATTGCCATCACCGTCTCGAACCCGAGCGCCTCGGCGTAGAACGCCACGCTCCTCGGCACGTCCGCCACGAAGAGCACTGCGTGATTGAGCCTCTGAACCGGCATCGCGACCTCCTCCACCTTCGGCCTCCTCGACCGACAGGCTTCCAAACATCATTGAGCCCGCAACTATTCCGGGACTGTCGACCGAGCTTCGGGTGCGCTCGCCTCGGCTGATCCCCGGAAAGCACGGCCAGTTCAAGGGGTGACGACTACAGCTGAGGGCTGAGGGTCGGCCGGTTCCAGCGACCACCGGTCGGAACGGGGCCGGTGTCGGCGTGCAGCCATCCTCCCCGGCAGGTCGTCTCGGCCGATTCATCTTGCGTGCCGGAGGGGAAAGTGCCTTGAGATGATCTCTGTGGATGAAGCCCAAGACGGATCTGAGACCGCGTGGGAGGGAGCGGTAGCGAATCGCATCCGTGCGTCCATAACCGTCCGGGAGCAGATGCTGCGTAACAGTGCACTGCCTGGCACCACCGCTGTCGTGGCCGCCCTCGCGTACCGGACTGCGCACTGCGGCGGCACCGTGTTCTTCATCGGCAACGGAGGCTCAGCCACAGACGCAGGCCACTTGGCGGGTGAGCTTCTCGGCCGTTTCTACGCGGACCGTCGTCCCGTTGCAGCAATGGCACTGGCGGATCAAGTTGCGACGACCACAGCGGTCGCAAACGACTATGGGTACGAGCATGTCTTCTCTCGGCAGCTTGCCGGCCTCGGCCGGAAAGGGGACTTAGTATTCGGGTTGACGACAAGCGGAAACTCGCCGAACCTGATCAAGGCGTTCGAGGTGGCATCCGCTATTGGGATGATCACCGTGGCGATGACTGGGGAGGGCGGGGGTAAGTTGGCGGCCCTGGCTGACCACTGGCTCGAAGTGCCGTCCACCGATACGCCGCGAATCCAAGAGTGCCACATGCTGCTGGGCCACACCATATGTGAACTGGTGGAGCAGAGGCTGGTCGGCGCCGCAGGATCCGAGGAGGGCAGTCGGTGAGCGGTCGACGTGCGGTTCGAGCTCTCTGAGCAGCCTCGTGCGTGGCCCTTGTCGGAAGTGCTGAGCTTGCACGGGCATGATGCTCCGATCGACAACAGACCGATAACCAACAGGATGACTGCATTACGCCTCCGGTAAGTGTCCTCCGCGATGTTCGACACTGTTGCGTAACGGTCTCGAGGCAAGCCCCCAACTCGCTTCAACCCATGACGTCAGAATGAGCCGCGGTTTCGGCTTCCCCTGGACGGGCACGCTTCGTGGTGGTGCTGTTTGGGAGGAGATAGACAATTTGTTCGGAGCTTCGGCTGGCGTTTGAGTTACGCTTGGCAGCGAACGGCGCCCGATCGGCGCCCGGGCTCGAGAAGGGCGGCGACTGCAGGACTTGGACGGGGCTCGCTCGCTTTCGGAAAGCTGCCGTGGCTGGCCGTTCTGACACGCACGTACACGCCTCGGACGGGAGCCCCGGGTCGGGAGCACCGCCTCCACGTTCCCGGTTGGCACATCTGTGCGTGGCAGTAAGAGACACGTTGTCGGCGCGGAGGATCGGGGTGTGGCTGCTGGACGACGACGAGACGTCGGTGTCGCCGTGCGTGGTGGCGTCCGCCTCGGGAGCGTCGGAGCCGGTCGGCATGTATGGCAGGTACCCGCTGGCTGCGTTCGGAGCGGTCAGGGACCTCCTGGCGACGGAAGGCTCGATGGTGGTCGTGCCGGACGCGGCGGCGCATCCGGGCATCCCGGCGTCGCTGGTGGAGGAGCTGTCGGTCGAGTCGGTCTTCGCGGCGTCGCTCTACAGCTCCCACCAGCCGGTCGGGTTCATCACGGTGGAGCCGGCCGGAGTGGCGGACGTTGAGCAGCTGGGGCCTCTCCTGCCCCTGATCGCCTCCAGTGCCGCCCTGGCGCGGGCAGCGGAAACAGCCGAGAACAGGCGGGCGCTGGGCGAGCTGCTCCTGGACCTGTCCGAGCTGGACCTTCACTCCGGCAGCCTGGAGGAGCAGTTGCGGGCGGTGACGGGGCTGGTCGCCCACCGGATATCGGCCCGCGGAGTGATGGTCATGCTGACTGACGGAGTGTCGCTGGCACCCGTGACGGCAGAGCTGTGCCGCCCCTTCGCAGCACGTGAGTCGTGGAGCGGCGTGTTCGCCGCCGGCGTGCCGATGCCGCTTGCCGAAGCGGCGTTCCACTCGGGCGTGCCCGTGATGTCGCACGGCTCCGACCCGGACCTGGTAGGGCCCGAATGGACCGCGGCGCTCAGGTCCGGTGCCTTGACGGCCGTGCCCGTGGTGGCGTCGTCGGGACCGCTCGGGGCCATGGTGGTCGACCTGGGACGCAGGACGGCGCTGTCGCGGACGGAGCTTCGCCTGTTGATGGCCACCGCTTCGCAGACAGGTCGGATCGTGGCCGACTGGCGGGCAAGGGGCCGGGCAAAGGTGCGGTCTCGCCTGACCGACGCCGTGACGGAGCTGCTGCAGGCGGGTCCGAACCTCTCGTCACCGGCGGACGCTGTTCGGGTGGTCGGCAATGTCATGCGCCAGGCGGTCCAGGCCGAATTAGGGATGGGCATCCTGATCTCCCCTGGGGAGCGGGTGGAGACGATCTCGGCGAGCGGAACGGCGCTGGACCGGATGGCAGAGGCGCACAAGGCGCTGCTGGGCCAGCCGGCCACCGATCTTGCGCTCTGGCGCCGTCTGTCCAACTCCCCTTCCCCGGCAACGGTGCTCGGCTCCACTGGCGAGCCCGGCGGTGCGGGCCGGTGGAGCACACCAGGCGCCTCTGGAGCGCGTCAAGGGTGTCGAACCGGCGACAGGGCTCCGAGCGGGGCGCAGAGCAGGGCTCCGGACAGGGCTCCGAGCGGAGCCCCGGCGGCGGTCGACGATCAAGACGACCCGGTGCTGGCCGGCATGGGCGCGTGGCTGGCGATCGGGTTGAGGGTCCGGGAGCAGCTTAGGGCTGTGGTGATCTGCGGCCAGGCGGAGGCGGGGCGCAAGTGGGAGCCGGTGGAACGGGAGGTGCTGGGCCAGCTGGCCCTGGAGGGATCGCTGGTGCTCGCCCATGCCGAGCTGCGGGAGGCGGAGGTCCGGCGGTTCGACGAGATGGCGCACCGTGCCCTGCACGATCCCCTGACCGGCCTGGCCAACAGGGCGCTGTTCGGCGACCGGCTGGACCATGCGCTGGCGAAGATCGACCGGCGCCTCGGCAGGGTGGCCGTGCTGTTCGTCGACCTGGACCACTTCAAGAGCGTGAACGACCAACTGGGGCACCACGTTGGCGACGCGCTGCTGGTCGAGACCGCAAGGAGGCTGGTGTCATGCCTGCGCCCGGAAGACACCGTGAGCCGTCTGGCCGGTGACGAGTTCACTGTGCTGCTCGACGGTATCTCGGCTCCGGAGGACGCCATCCAGGCGGCGGACCGGATCGTGGCGCTGTTGCGGCTTCCCTACGAGGTGTGCGGGCACAGCGTGACGATTACGGGCAGCATCGGGGTGGCGGTGTCCGAGGAGCGGTCCGGGCCGGCCGACATCCTCCGCCAGGCCGACATAGCCATGTACCGTGCCAAGGAGGCGGGGCGGGACCGCCGGGCGCTGTACCAGGCGAACCTGGAGACCGCCGAGCGGGATCGCCTGAGCCAGGAGGACGAGCTGGCAGCGGCGATCACCACCGGGCAGCTGGAGCTGTGGCTGCAGCCGGTCGT
This sequence comes from Actinomycetes bacterium, assembly GCA_021795215.1. Lineage (GTDB taxonomy): Bacteria > Actinomycetota > Acidimicrobiia > Acidimicrobiales > JAKAOS01 > JAJYPS01. The sequence continues at coordinate 18,054 of JAJYPS010000017.1, read as the reverse complement.
GCCGATCGAAGGCGGCCTGCCCAGGCTGTGGGAGGCGCTCGTGCGCTGGAACAGCCCGAGCAGAGGGCTGGTGGAGGCGTCGCAGTTCACCGCTCTCGCCGAGCAGAGCTCGCTCATCCGCAGGATCGACTGGTGGATGCTGGAGCGGTCCGTGGAACTACTCCAGCGCTGCCGCAGGAGGGGCCGGTCGGAGCAGCTCCGCTTACCCGAGCAGCTCCGCATCTCGGTCAACATCTCCCAGCGCCTGCTGCTGGTATCGGACATCGCCGACCGCATCGGAGCCCTCCTCGAGTCGGCGGAGGTGCCCGCGGAGTCGCTGCTGGTCGACGTAGCGGAGGACACCCTGGCGCAGGCGGGAGCGATCGCGTGGGACGCGCTCGGAGCGCTCGGCGCCATCGGCGTCGAAGCGTGCCTGGACCGTCTCGGCGCAGGGGGTACCTCCCTGTCGATGCTGGTGGAGCACCCGTTCTCACTGCTCAAGATCGACCGAAGGCTGGTCCGGCAGGTGGTGCCCGAAGGTCAGAGCCAGACGATGGTGCTTCGTCTGGCTGCCGCCCTCGGAACTGCGCTCGAGTGCCCGGTCTGCGCCGTAGGGGTCGAGACGGAGATGCAGCGGGAGTCGCTCGCGTCCCTGGGGGTGGAACTGGGCCAGGGCCGGCTGTTCGGCGGTCCCTGGCCCCACCGGGAGGTCGAGGCGCTCCTCGCCACTCGGACGTCCGCCTGCCTGCCCACCACTCCTCCCGGGAGGAGATGAGGGCGGCTGCCGCCACGTCGACGGGCGGATCGGCCCCTTGGCGGACCGGACGGCCGGCGGCACCGGCCAGCACCGTCCGGCGCCTTGCAAGTCCCGAAGCGGTACACCGGCAGGAGGTCGCCCCGATGGGGAGGTCGCCCCGATGGGGATGCCGCCCACGACGACCGTCAGCTAGCCTGGCGGACCGTGCCAATACCGCCGGACGAGCTCGCATCGTACGCCACCATGAGACCGCTCGAGCGCAGGGAGCAGCTGGCAGGCTACGCGGCAGCGGTTCTGGCGGCCGGCCTGTCGCTGGCTATCTGGCTTCCGCACGTCGGCCAGCATGTCCACCTGACGCCCCGAGCACGGGCAGCGAACAGCTACACACCCACGCTGGGCCTGGAGGTGGGGCTTGGTGCAGCACTGATCCTGGCGACGGCGTCGCTGACCCGGAAGCGGCTGTTCCTGGCGGTCGTGTCCCTGTTCACGGGGGACTTCGGACCGTGGGCGAGACCGCTGATCTTCGGCATACCTTTCTTCCTGCTCGCCGGATGGCAGATGCTTCGCTGGGCGCGCTTCGCCGGGCTGCGGGTCGAAGCGAGGCGGACGCTCGCGGAGCAGAACGGGGACGAGACGGGATGGAGATCGTCGGGGAGGCGTGGGGAAGCGAGGGCAGCGGGATCGCGTCAGGCACGGACCACTCGGTCGGCCGACTCCGCTGGCGCTCGAAGCAGGAGAACAGGAGCAGCCGCTTCGGGGCCCGGCCGCTCCAGGCGGTACACGCCGCCGAAGCGTTCGAAGCGCTGAGCAGCGTGGACGACCGAGTGGACGACAAGGACCGCCCGACGAGCCCCGAGGCCCCTGCGATGCCCGAGGCCCCCATGACGCCCGAGGCCCGATGATGCCCGAGGTCCCTGCGATCTCCGAAGCCCCGACGATCCCCGAATCGCTGTCGGGAAAGCGGATAGCGGTCACCGGCGCGACGGGCTTCGTGGGAACGGCTCTGGTGGAGCGGCTGCTGCGGTCTGTGCCGGGATGCGAGGTGATACCGGTGGTGAGACCGGGCCGCAGAGGAGGAGCGGAGGCGCGCTTCGCTCGGGACGTCGTGCGCAATGACTGCTTCGACCGACTGCGGGATCAGCTCGGGGACCGGTTCGACGACGAGGTGGCACGCCGGGTGCATCCTGTGGCAGGGGACGTGACGGTGGATGGGGTGGGGCTCGACCAGCAGGCCAGGGAGGCGTTGGCCTCGGCCGACGTGGTGGTGCACTCGGCAGCCACGGTGAGCTTCGACGCTCCACTGGACGCCGCCGTGGAGGTGAACCTGCTCGGTCCGCTCCGGGTAGCGAGGGCGATGGCCGGGGGCAGCAGCCCGGGGCACCTGGTTGCGGTGTCGACGGCGTACGTGGCGGGGTCCCGCCGGGGCACTGCGCCGGAAGCGAGCCTCGAGGACACGCCGTTCGCCAGCGAGGCCGACTGGCGAGCGGAGGTGGCGTCGGCACATCGCCTTCGGGGGGACACGGAGGCCGAGAGCCGCCGACCGAAGATGCTGGACCGGTTCCGTCGGGAGGCGGCCTCGGAGCTGGGCGCGGCGGGGACGCCCCTGCTGGCCGCCCGAGCCGAGCGCCAGAGAGGGGAATGGGTCCGCAACGAACTGGTGGAGGCCGGCCGTGCGCGGGCGAGGATGCTCGGCTGGCCGGACGCGTACGCCTTCACGAAGGCGATGGCGGAGCGGGCGCTGGTGGCGGAGCGGGGCGAGGTGCCGCTCAGCATCGTCCGACCGTCGATCATCGAGTCGGCGCTGGCCGAGCCGAAGCCCGGCTGGATCAGAGGGTTCCGGATGGCGGAACCGGTCATCATCTCCTACGCCCGCGGCCTGCTTCGGGAGTTCCCCGGACTGCCGGAGGGGATCATCGACGTGATTCCCGTCGACATGGTGGTCGCAGCGGTGCTGGCGGTGGCCGCCGCCGGTCCGCCGGCGGACGGGCCGGACTTCTACCAGGTGGCGTCGGGGTCCCGCAACCCCCTGCGGTACGGGCAGCTGGTGGACCTGGTTCAGGGCTGGTTCACCGAGCACCCCATCTACGACTCCCACGGCCAGCCGATCGTCGTGCCGGAGTGGTCCTTCCCCGGGCGGGGCCGGGTGCAGCGACAGCTGACCAGGGCGACCAAGGTGCTGAAGGGCACCGAGCGGGCGCTGTCCGCTCTGCCGGTACGGGGCAGGCGCGCCGAGGTTGCAGGCAAGCTGGAGGAGCGTCGGGGGCAGGCCGAACGGGCTCTGTCCTACGTCGAGCTCTACGGGTCCTACGCCGAGTGCGAGACGGTCTTCCAGGTGCAGCACCTGACGTCGTTGTGGGAGACCCTGAGCGAGGACGATCGCCGGCTGTTCTGCTTCGACCCTTCGGTGATCGACTGGTCTCGTTACGTGAGAGAAGTGCACCTTCCGTCCATCGTGACCCACGCCCGGGTGCGCACAGCCCCGTCCCGGAAGGGAAGGTCGCAGCGGAGCGAGAGGGGCCGCAGCGCAGTGCTGGCGCCGGAGAGGCACCTGGCGGCGTTCGACCTGGAGAACACCCTGATCTCGTCGAACGTGGTCGATTCGTACGCCTGGCTTGCCACCCGGCACCTTCCGGACCTGGCGCGTGCGAAGCTGGCTGCCCGGCTGATGGTGGAGGCACCGTCGCTGCTGGCCCTGGACCGCAGGGACAGGGGCGACTTCCTGCGCTTCTTCTACCGCCGTTACGAAGGGGCGCCGGTCTCCCGCTTGCGGGAGGATGCCTGGGAGCTGTTCAACACGCTGCTGATGACCAAGGCGTTCCCGTCCGGGCTGGCCCGGGTCCGGGAGCACCGTCGACTGGGGCACAGGACGCTGCTCATCACCGGCGCGTTGGATCTGGTCATAGAGCCGATCCGGCCGCTGTTCGACGAGGTGGTGTGTGCGAAGCTGGGTGAGAGGAACGGCAGGCTGACGGGAGAGATGGTGGCCGTACCACCGACGGGAGAGGCGAGGGCCCTGGTCATCGCGGAGTACGCGGCACGACACGGCCTGGACCTGGGACAGGCAGTCGCCTACGCAGACTCCACGTCGGACTTGCCGATGCTGGAGGCGGTCGGTTACCCCGTGGCGGTCAACCCGGAAACGAAGCTGGCCGCGGTGGCGAGGAAGCGGGGCTGGCACCTCGAGCACTGGAACAGGGCTCCGGGCGCTCGACCGACGCTGCTGCCGATGGGCCCTCGGATCCGGGGCGGGGCGAGGCCGATGGCCGGAAGGGGCCGATGAAGGCGCTCGTAGTGGAGCGGTCGCTGCCGAGGTTCGCCGCGGCTCGGCTGAGATCGACGCTCGGCATGGGTCCGGGCGGGGCGGTTTCACCGGTCCGCTTGGCCGACGTGGACGCTCCGCGGCCACCGGGGCCGGGCTGGCACCTGGTGCGTACGATCCTGTCCGGAATCTGCGGTTCGGACCTGGCGACCGTGGAGGGCCGCAGCTCTCGCTGGTTCGAGCCGATCGTCAGCTTCCCATTCGTGCCCGGGCACGAAGTGGTGGGACACGTGGACTCCGATCCTTCGGACAGAGTGGTGCTGGAGGCGGTGCTGAGCTGTGCCAGCAGGGGGATCGACCCGCCCTGCGCAGCGTGTGCCTCGGGACGGGTCGGCAACTGCGAGAGCATCTCCCTGGGAGCGCTGTCGCCGGGGCTGCAGACGGGCTTCTGCTGCGACACCGGCGGCGGTTGGGCCGGTGCACTCGTGGCGCACGAAAGCCAGCTCCACCGGGTGCCGGACGAGCTGAGCGACACCGAGGCGGTGCTGGCGGAACCGGTCGCGTGCGGGGTCCATGCGGCTCTTGCTGCACCGGAGGCGGAGGCCGCGACGGTGGCCGTCGTCGGCGCCGGAACGGTCGGCCTCGCCGTGACGGCGGCCCTTCACCGCTTCGTGCGGCCTGCGTCGCTGGTCGTGTCGGCCCGCCACACACACCAGCAGAAGCTGGCGGTGCATCTGGGTGCCGACGTGACGGTCGGTTCGGAGGGCACCGTGGCGGCGGTCCGTCGCGTGACCCGCACGATGACGGTCGGGGGTCGATTGACCGGCGGTGCCGACGTGGTGTACGACTGCGTCGGTAGTGCGCAGTCACTTCATGAGAGCCTGGCGGTGGTGCGGCCCCGGGGCACCATCGTCCTTGCTGGGATGCCATCACCTGCAAGGGTCGACTTGACGCCCCTTTGGCAGCGGGAAGTGAAGCTAGCCGGCGCCTACGCGTACGGCCTCGAGGACCGAACCCGTGGCGCCCGCTCGGGCGATGGCCGCCCCGGCGGGGTCGGCTCGGGCGATGGCGGCTCCGGCGATGGCCGCCGGTCGAGCTTCGACATGGCATTCGAGCTGGTGGCCGCCGCCGGACTGGGCCGGCTGGTGTCTGCCAGCTATCCCCTGGACCGCCACGAGGAGGCACTGGCGCATGCCTCGTCGGCAGGCCGGCGGGGTGCAGTGAAGATCGTTTTCGAGCCCGGTGCGAGGCGGACGCCGCCATCGGGACGCCAGAGCCGCTCGGCACAGAGCCGAGCAAGGGAGGCCTGACCATGACTGCAGGAAGATCGGGGACGGTTGGAAGACCTGGCCTTGTTCTGGAGGTGGACCGTTCCACTCCTCCGACCATGTTCTGGCACGGCGACGGTTTCCGCATGGAGAGGCTGCCGGTGGGTTCCAGGGTGGTCTACCCGCCAGAGCCGGCCGTGCCCCTCTCTGACCCCACCGCAGCGATCCGCGAGGCGCTCGAGAACCCGCTGGGCGACTCCAAGCCCCTGTCGGCGCTGCTGCGGGCCGGGATGCGGCTGACCATCGCGTTCGACGACGTCTCCCTGCCGCTGCCTCCCATGCAGGCGCCCGACGTGCGCCAGCAGGTGATCGAGGCGGTGCTGGACGAGGCGGCCCGAGCCGGGGTGGACGACGTCGTGCTGGTGGCAGCTCTGGCGCTGCACCGGAGGCTGACCGAGGCCGAGCTGCGCCACGTCCTGGGAGACCGTATCTACGACGCGTTCGCACCCACCGGACGGCTCACCCAGCACGACGCCGAGGACCACGACAACTTGATCCATCTCGGCCAGACCGACCGGGGCGAGGACGTGGAGCTGAACAAGCGGGCCGCCACGTCGGACCTGTTGGTGTACGTCAACATCAACCTGGTGTCGATGGACGGCGGCCACAAGAGCGTTGCGACGGGGCTGGCCAGCTATCGCAGTCTGCGCCATCACCACAACACCCACACCATGGTCCATTCCCGCTCCTTCATGGACCCTGCCAGCTCCGAGCTGCACTCTTCCAACTGGAGGATGGGACGTCTGATCCGGGACGCCGGTGTGAAGATCTTCCAGATCGAGACGACGCTGGACGGCCGCAGCTTCCCCGACGCCTACGGGTTCCTGAACCGGCGGGAGTGGGAGTGGAAAGCACGGGACAGGGCGACGTTCCTCGGGGCGAAGACGGCGTTGGACCGGCTGCCCCCCCGCCTGGCCCAGACGATGATGCAGAGGACCCGCTCCCCCTACCGGCTGACGAGCGTGCAGGCGGGCGAGGTGGAGGCGGTGCACGACCGCACGATCGACGTGGTGCTGAACCAACAGCGTGTGGTGGTGGAGGGCCAGGCGGACATCCTCACGATGGGGCTCACCTACCTCGGGCCTTACAACGTGAACTCGATCATGAACCCCGTCCTGGTGGCCTGCCTGGGCCTGGGCTACTTCTTCAACAGCTACATCGGCAAGCCGCTGGTGCGACAGGGCGGCGTGGTGATCATGTCCCACCCGACGCCGTGGGCGTTCGATCCGGTTCACCACCCGAGCTACATCGACTTCTTCGAGAGGGTTCTGACCGAGACCACGGATCCGGCCGAGATGGAGGCCAAGTTCGAGGAGTCCTTCGCCACCGACCCGTGGTACATACACCTCTACCGGACCGGGAACGCCTACCACGGAGTGCACCCGTTCTACATGTGGTACTGGACTGCCCACGCCTTGGATCACCTGGGAGCGGTGATCGTGGTGGGGGGGGAACGCAGGGCGGTCCGTCGGCTCGGTTTCCGCTCGGCGTCGACGATGCAGGACGCGCTGGAGATCGCCTCGGACGTGGTGGGGCGGGACCCGACCCTGACCCACCTCCACACGCCCCCGCTGCTGATGGCCGACGTCCGCTAGGGGATGAGATCGAGACTGGTCCGAGCCGCACTGTCCAAGGTGCCTGCCGGGTTCCCCTGGACCGCCCCGACGTGGCCAACGAGCCTGCCCCGGCCAGCCGCAAGAGGCGGGCTGGGAGCGGCATACGACACGACATGGGCTCGCACGCCCGTCGCCCGGGCCGTGAGGGCCGCCCTCTTGGAGGCGGTGGGCAGGCCCGTGTCGTCGCTGGTGGCTTCGCCCGAAGTGAGAGGGCTCGACCGGCTGGGCGAGCTGGAGGCCCCCGCCATCTTCGTAGCCAACCACTCCAGCCACCTCGACACGCTGTTGGTGCTGTCCGTCCTGCCGCCGCGGTTCCGCCACGCCAGCATCGTCGCCGCTGGGGCGGACTACTTCTTCGACAGAGGGTGGAAGGCGGTCGTCTCGGCCGGCCTCCTGGGCGCCATCCCGATGGAGCGCCAGCGAGTCAATCGCCAGTCGTCGGAGATGGCGGCCGAACGGCTTGCGGAGGGATGGAACCTGATCATCTTCCCCGAGGGAGGGCGGTCGCCCGACGGATGGGCGCAGCCGTTCCGGGCGGGCGCCGCCCATCTGTGGATCCAGTCAGGAGTGCCGGTCGTGCCGATCCACATAAGCGGCACCAGGGCAATACTGCCCAAGGGCACTGTGCGGGTGCGGCGGGCGCCGACTGTGGTCACCTTCGGTGCCCCGGTTCGCGCCCGAGGAGGAGAGGATGCCAGACGGTTCGCCGTGCGAGTCGAGCAGGCGGTGGCCCAGCTGGCCGACGAGAGTGCCACCGACTGGTGGTCGGCCAGGCTGCGCGCCTCGGCCGACAGCACTCCACCTCTGCAAGGTCCCGAAGGGTCCGGTTGGCGCCGTTCCTGGGCCCTTCCTGCGAACGACGGCCGGTCCCGGTCCGACTCGAAACGCTGGCCCGGCGTCTGAGCGTCTGACCGCGCGCACCCGTGAACCAGTCCTGCCGGCGGGTGATCAAAACCTGGTCATCACCTCCGAGGGTCTCCTCCACACGTGTCTCGCCCAGGCCCTGCCGGTTGCGGGCCCACTTATGCCGTTGCGAATGCGCTCCCGGCGCAGCTCCTCCATCTCGGCGTCGTCCAGCAGGCCCAGAGGACCGACCACGGAGGACAGCAGGTGGTCCGCCAGAGCGGCATTCCGAGCCAGGACCGGACCGTGGAGATAGGTGCACAGAACCTTGTCCTGCCACGCCCCTTCCGTCCCGTCGCCGCCCCCGTTTCCTACTCCCCTGTGCACCATTCCCAGAGGTGAGGCCTCAGGGCCCAGACGGGTCACTCCGGCGTGGTTCTCGTAACCGCTCAACGGGACGAGCCTCAGGCCCGGAACCGGCCGGCTGACCACTTCGCCCACCGCCCGCGGCCCCCGTCCCCTCCGCGTCACCGCGTCCACCAGCCCTACACCGGGCACCTCCCGGCCATCCGGTCCGGGGAACGACTTGCCGATTATCTGGAACCCGGCACATACGGCCAGCACGGCAGCACCACGGTCGACCGCCTTGACGAGGGAGCCGTCGACGTTCAGCGCCGCCGCGGACGACACCTGCGGGCCGTCCTCGCCACCGCCGAGGCAGTAGATGTCGCCCGACTGTGGCAGTGGACGATCGGCTGGGGCCATGATCAGCTCGGAAGGTATGCGACGCCAACGGAGCCGGGTCGCAAGCACACGCCCGTTCCCCGAGTCGCCGTAGGTGCCGAGAAGCTCGGGGTGGACAACCACGATCCGGACGGCGGATTCCCGGCTCACTTGAGGGACACCGGCGCCTGATCCGCAAGCCGGGGAGCGTCCCGCAGGGGGCGTAGGGCTGCCCGGTAGCGCTGGAAGGCGGTGTAGTTGGCGACCACGTCCACGATGCGTCTGCCCCGGTCGTCGGCGACGGCCCGCTCCGCCCGTCCTTCGCCCTCTCGATCCGACGCGGATCGGAAGTCTCGACGGACGCCCGGATCAGCACAGCGGTCCACTTGTACGGCTGCGCCCGTGCCCGTACCGTAGTGCTCGGCGGCCAGCTCCAGAGACGCAAGGGGGTCCGGGGCACAGACGTGGTCCACACCCGCGTACCGCAGCCTCACAGCCAGGTCCCTCCAGCGCTCGCCCGACGCGACGACCAGGCGGCCGGCCAGCCTCTCGAACGGCACGTCCCAGAGCCACGACGGGTCTCTCCCGTCGGCCACCCTGGCGTTGATGGCGAAGACCGCGGGAGCGACATCCTCCGTGAGCACGTCGAACAGCTCCGCCCAACCGGCCGGGTTCTTGGCGAGAAGCAGCCGAGCCGAGATACCACCCGCCGCCGTCACCTCGTAGCGGCCGTCCACGCCGGTCACCTGGGACATCGCTGCCGTCGCCCGCTCCAGGGGCACACCCATCTCGGCGGCGGCGACAGCCGCCATCGCCGCGTTGGCCAGGTTGAACCGGCCGGGAAGGGCCAGTTCGATGGAGTGGTTCCCCTTGCCCGGAACCACGAGCTGGCTTCCGGACACCCACGCCGCAGGAGCCGGTCGCTCGAGCCCGCAGCCGGTACCGCAGCGCCAGCCCTCACTGTCGTAGTCGATCCTTCCCGAGCAGGAGGGGCAGCCCGCCGCGTCCTCCCGCCAGGACTGGCCACCAGCGACCCAACGAACGTGGGCAGCGTCACGTGAAGCCCACACGACCATCGGGTCGTCCGCATTGGCCACCACCACGGCATGGCCCAGGCGCTCGACGACCGATCTCCACCGGGAAGCCACGTTCCGCACCTCGCTAACCCGGTCCAGCTGGTCCCGTGAGAGGTTGAGCAGGACCACGCATCCCGGCGAGACCGCATCGGCAACGGCGCCCAGCCACCCTTCGTCCACTTCGAGAGCGGCGGGTGAGCCCGCAGGCGAACCGGCCAGCGCGGGAACGAGGCCCGATGGCAGGTTGGCACCGCCGGAGTTGTGGGCGACCGGGCCCAACTCCATGAGCGCCGAGGCGAGCAGCCTGGTGGTGGTGGTCTTGCCGTTGGTCCCGCTGACGAGCGCTACGGCCCTGTCACGGGACAGCCCGGCGAGCAGAGACGGATCGAGAGCCAGGCTGACACGGCCGCCGATGACCAGCCCCTCGCCACCTCCCAGCCGCCGCGACGCCTCGGCGGCCCAGCCCCCCGCCCTGGCGGCCGCCCGGGATCGCAGGGAAAGCGCAGGTGCCACGGGTCAACCCTACTCGCCTCGGGCAAAGTCGATTTCGACTGCCGCCAGCGGCGTGCATCAGTGCGGCTGCCATCCGGCCGCCACCACCAGATGTGCCAGCGGCCCCGTCGACAGCTGACGGCCCATCTCCTGGACGTCCCGGTAGACGGCGACGGCACCGGCCTCCGAGAGCTCGTGGCGGCTGAAGCCACCCGTCTCCACACCCACACATCCCAGCCCCGCCGCCTGCGCCGCTCGAACGTCCCAGACGCTGTCGCCTACCACCAGCGCTCGGGCAGGGTCCACCGACCCCGCCTCCAAGGCCTTCAGGAACACCTCTGGCGACGGCTTGGCTTCCCCCACGTCGTCGGCGGTGGTGATCGCATCTATCGCATCAGCGGAGGCGAGAAGGTCGAGCAGGGGCGTCAGCTCGGCCTCGGGGGCGGAAGTCGCCACGACCACCGCCACCTCTCTGTCGTGCAGGGCCCGGAGAAGCTCTCCCGCTCCCGGGAACGGTCGCACCTGGTCCGTCAGGCGCTTGTAGAACTCGGGCCGGGCACTTCGAGCCACCTCGTTCGAATGCCCCAGGAGCTCCTCCAGAAGCTGCTCGCCGCCCATGCCGACCAGTCGATGGATGGCGTTCATCGGCGCCCACTCCCCTGCCGTCGCAAGGGCCTGCGACCAGGCCAAGGTATGGAGATAGTTGGTGTCCACCAGTGTCCCGTCGAAGTCGAACAGCACGCCGGGTCTCCGTCCGGGGGGAAAAGAGGGGCCGGGGTCGCCCCTCCGGTCCGAGTCAGGCGTAGGTTGGCCAGCGGTGGGGCTGGTGGGCAGGGGCGCGGTCGTCATCGCTGCGCTCTTCTACCCAATAGGCGCAGGTTTCCGGTGCACCTTGCGTCCACGGTACGAGGCGCCCCCGGCGAACCCACCGATCCACCACGGAGGACCCGCTCGGGAGGATCCGCACGGAGGGCCCGCTCGTCCAGATGCACCATGCGAATCCGATGCACCATGCGAATCCGGCACAGGGCGCGATCGCCCGCCGGACGCGGCGAAGGGGCCGACTGGGGGGAAGTCGGCCCCTTCGCACAACCGCTAGGAACCGGAGGGGGGATCCGATGTCCTGCGGACGTAGACCAGTATGCAGCAGCCCGGCTCATCTGTCCAACAGTCTGCAGCGATATCTGGCATCATTTCGAGTGATGAACTTGCACCAGTTGAGAGCCCTCAGCGCCGTCGGCCGGTACGGGAGCTTCTCGGCGGCGGCCGACGTGCTCCACACCGTGCAGTCCAACGTCTCCGCCCATGTGGCGCGGTTGGAGAACGAGCTCCAGGCCGTGTTGGTGGACCGGGCGACGGGCCAGCTGACCGAGCAGGGCAAGGCGGTGGTGTCCCGCGCCACCCGGGTCGAGATGGAGCTGGAAGCCATCGCCTCGGACCTGGCCGCTCTCCGCCACGAGGTCATCGGAACCGCCCGCGTCGGAATGATCGGCACCACCGCCCGATGGCTAGTACCACCACTGCTGGCTCTCAGCGCCGAACGACACCCGGCGCTGCGTCTGGAGATCATCGAGGGCACGTCCGGGGCGCACGACGCCTCGCTTATGAGCGGGGCCGTCGACCTGGCCGTCGGCACGCGCCCTCACGACGCGCACGACCTCGTCTTCGAAGCCCTCTTCGACGAGGACCTGGTTCTCGTCGTTCCCTCGTCCGATCCCATAGCCGAGCGCAAAGAGGTGAGCCTGAGAGACGTGGAGTCCCTGCCCATGCTTCTGCCCCTTCCCGGGACCGCCTTCCGGGCAGAGATAGACCACGCGGCCGCCGAGGCCGGCGTGGTGCTCTTCCGGCGAGCGGAGGTGGACGGCACCAGGCTGCTCGCTTCGTTGACGTTCGACGGCCACGGGCCTGCGATCCTGCCGGCCACCGCCGTGCCGGAGTACATGCGCAACTCGTGGAGCCTGGTGCACGTCGGCGAGATGCCCAGACGGCAGGTCGGCATAACGACTCGACTGCGTGGACGCCCGACTGCTCCTGCCCGTGCCGTGCTCGACATCCTCCGCGAGGTCACAGCTCCGGGGTCCCGGCTTCCCGAGGGACTGAACCCGGTACGGGCAGACGCCGGTGCAGGGGCCGGCAACGACCAAAGTGCTAAGCTGCGTACCCGTCGGGCCGTTGGCGCAGATGGCAGCGCACTTGCATGACGCGCAAGGGGTCGGGGGTTCGAGTCCCTCACGGCCCACCGAGATTCCATTGTGCGAGCCGGTCCACGGTCGCCTGTCACGCCAGAGACTGAAACGATCAGCTCTGGCGAGCCCTGGGACCGGTCCCTACGCCTTCGTGTGGCCGCAAGCCACGGCTTCATTGGTCAGGAGGCAAATGTGCCCCTTGACGGATGTTCTCGGCTGTATATGATCACGAGAGGTAAAGTCTCAAGTGCGTACTTGGGAGGGGGCCTGACAGTGGAGTTCCATCGAAAGGGCGCCCGAAAGCACTATTACCGAAATACCTTTTTCGCTGGGGGCCTTGCATCAGTCGCGATTGTGGCGGGATACCTAACCTTGGTTGCAGGACCAGCGCCGAAGGAATATTTTCCCGGAATAAAGACCACCAATATAAAGGGATGCCCTCACTGGGCTGAGCCGCCAATCGGATATATGGCCTCGGTGTCCCCGTCCAGCCATCCCACAGGAGGTAAGCTTCTCACCACGATCAGCGGTCCACTGCACCTATCTATCTTCGGCGCCGATCGTACGCTTGCGCCGAATCTCGTCGAGTCGCAGATCAAGGCAAATGGAGGGGTACAGGCAGTTGGTCCTGTGTTCCAGACACCGGCAAACCATGCGTTGTCCACGTGCCTGGCCGACCTCAGCAACAACCCTCTGGCTCACCGACTGGGCATTGCTGCCCTGACTGCTCTCGCCAGCCACGGGATGATCCCGCCGAGCGCTACGTCTTCGGGAGCAATTGCTGGCGAGAGCACGGCGATGTTTGTCACGTCCGATCCACTTGACAAGACGGCTGCGCTCGTTACGGTCAGTATTCCGGGCCCTACGAGCACGCCCGCGCCCGACATGCCCGGATTCCGCATAGGAACGGCAAGGTCCTACGTGGCAGTCGTGAACATCGACAGTGCAGTAGTCACGGCTATCGGAGCATCGGCATGGTGAATCCATCGAGCGAGTAGGCGGGCCGGACGACGGAGGACGAGCGACGGTGCGAGGTCCAGTCCGTGCTGCTCGCCGAGATGGCAGCCGAGATGGCAGCTGAACGGGCATGACAGATCGAGCACCCGGAGGGCGGCGTCGGTAGATCGAGCCTTCTGACTTTCCTATCGTTGAGTGGTCTACTACAGTTTTACCCGTGCAATATACGAAAGGAAGCTGGGGAGCCCTGCCGGGCGGACATGGTGGCTCGCATCCACGGCACCCTACGGACGACTTGGACCGCAAGGTACCCGGAACCACCATCCTGCGGTCGGTGGCAGTAGGGACTGCGGCGCTGACTTACCTGCTCGTCGTGCTCGGCTCGACCGTGCGAGTGACCAAGTCCGGAATGGGCTGTCCCAGCTGGCCTCTCTGCTACGGGCACCTCGGTTACGTCGACCGGTTCCACGCAATACTGGAACAGTCCCACCGGTACCTGGCGAGCGTCGTGACCATCGGGATAGCTGTGACTGCAGTCGGCGTCGAACGGCTGGGCGGGAGAAGCAGGAGCCACCGTGCTGGGAGGCGACCCCAGCCGAAGCCCTACCTCGCTCTCCGCAAGCTGACCCGGTGGTCGGTGGTTCTCGTCGGAGTGCAAGTCGTGTTGGGGGCCATCACCGTCTTCGCCCACAACGCTCCTGTTACGGTCGGCGTGCACTTGGTCGCTGCGTTCACCCTGCTCGGCGTGGTGACCGCCGTCGCGACCGTGCTGACGTCGATCGGTCGAGCGCCCACCGGTAGCTCCCGGGGCGAAGGGCTGCCCCGGCGGACCGGGCACAAGATCGAGAACTGGGCGGTGTCTGCGCTCCTTGCCACCGTGGCGGCCGGTGGGTTCGTCGTGGACTCGGGAGTGGCCGCCAAGTGCCGATCTCTGCCAACGTGCCCTTCGGGGTCGACTGTGGCAGTGCTGACTCCCCACCTGCTTCACAGGTCACTGGCCGCCGTGGCAGTGGCACTAGTCGTCGGCGGTGCCACCAAGGCGCTGCTGCGCGGCTGGTCCAAGCTGCTGCCGGTTGCCGTGATGAGCTTGGCTGGTCTGCAGCTTTTGGCAGGTGCCGAGGTCGCCATCCTCGGCGCCCCGGCAGTCCTTCAAGATCTCCATCTGGCTCTCGCCGCCGCGCTGTGGGTGTCTGCGGTGGCTCTTGCGGCGCAGGCGAACTGGGGCCAGCTTCCCGCCGAACGGTCCGACTGGACTCGACACGAGTCCCTCTCGTGCGATGCAACCAACGGCCACCCCGCCGGCGCTGCCCTCGGCGGAGCCGCGTCGGACGGATAGGTCCCCATACCGGCGGCAAGTGCCTGCAAGTGCCTGCTGTTCGCGGACCGGCACGTGCCGGGTACGAAGGTGCCATGACCAGATACCGGGTTCACGATGCTGGCGTGGCCAAGGCGAAGAAGCTCATAAGAGACGGGGCGTACGACGACTGCACCGAATGGTCGGACGCAGCGCCGTCCGCGGCGCAGGCGAACGACGAAGTGAAACGGCACGGATACGAAGGCTTCGGCGAATGGCACCTTGCCGTCGACTCCGACGCCTCGGAGCGGACCAAGGCCCGCTACCGCTTCCCTTACGGGGACTTCTCGAAGGTCAACCGAGCAGCGCTTGTACATGCCAAGCAGCGTGCGGTGCAGAACGACCATCCCGAGGTCGCCGAGGCGGCACAGAAGCTCCTGGAGCTGATGGACCACGAGAGAGCCGGATAGTCGGCCGTCCGACCGTGGCGTCTGGGACCCGCCCCGGAGTGCCATGCTGGAGCCGTGTGCGGCAGATTCGCTCTTCACGAACCGGTGGAGGACCTGGTTGCCAGGTTCTCCGTGGACCAGGTCGGTCCTGGGGTCGACAGGGAAGGTCCTCGGTGGAACGTGGCGCCCACCCAGCCGGTGCTGGTGGTCAGTTCCGGGCGGGACGGCCAGGAGCGTAGGCTGTGGGCGCCCCGCTGGGGTCTGGTTCCCTCCTGGGCTCCCGACCCGTCCGTCGGCAACCGGATGATCAACGCCAGAGCGGAAACGCTCGGGACCAGCCGCGCTTTCCGCAGGGCGTTCGCGAGCCGCCGCTGCCTGATCCCCGCCAGCGGCTTCTACGAATGGCGCAAAGCCGGTGGCGCCGATCGAACTGGCCCTGCAGGCCATGCCGGATCTGGCGGCCGAACGGCCCCCCTGCAAACCGGCTCCCGGGAGACCAGGTCCGGGGCAACAAGATCGAGGAGCGGCACAAGGGGGGGTGCGCGGCAGCCCTTCTACGTGCACAGTGCCGACGGCTCGCCCCTGGCCCTGGCAGGCCTCTGGGAGGTGTGGCACGACGCGGAGGAAAAGCCGTTGTACAGCTGCACCATCGTCACCACGGCCGCAAGCTCGGACCTGGACCAGGTGCACGACAGGATGCCGCTCGTGCTGCCCCCGGAAATGTGGAACCGTTGGCTTGGTCCCGGCCCGCTGAACGAGACGGAGGCAGCGCAACTGCTGGCCCCTCCGGCCCCCTGCCTGCTGGTCCTGCAGGAGGTCGGCAGCCGGGTCAACAGTCCCGCCAATGACGGTCCGGATCTGATCGAACCCGTCGGCGAGACGTCTGCTGGAGCGGTCCCGCCCGTCCTGCCGTTCTGAGAGCGCTCGGGCGTCGGCCCGGCTTCGGATGTCGGGCAGCGGTGGCTGCCGGACCTGCCGATGTGTCGGACCTGCCCATTTGCCGGACCTGCCGATGTGCCGAGCCCGTCGATGTGCCGGACCTGGCGACGTGCCGAGTACCGAATGCGGCGGTCGTCAGCTGAAGTCCCGCGAACGGGTGACCGCCGCCAGCTCCAGGTGCTCGATCCGCTCGGCGACCACGTTGACCACCCCCTCCACCGACTCCAGCCTTCCCCTCACCACCATCGCCGGAGCCGACTGGGCCACCCGCCGGTAGCGGGCCCACACGCCTTTCGAGCAGACCACGTTCACCAGTCCCGTCTCGTCCTCCAAGTTGACGAACGTCATTCCCCTGGCGGTCTCGGGACGTTGGCGGTGGGTCACCACGCCGGCTACTGCGACCCGGGTCAGATGGGCCAGCGACGAAAGCCGGTCGGCCGGGATCACCCCCAGTCGGCTCAAGTACGGCCGGGCCAGCTCGGTCAGTGAGGTGTCGACGGACACGCCGGTCGCCCACAGGTCGGCGACCACCTGCTCGGTACGGCTCATGAGCGGAAGTGGAGGCGGGTCCGCTCCCAACGCCATGCCCGCCAGGCGCCCGGCGGAGTTGGCCACCGCCCCCGCAGCCCACAGTGCGCCCCTGCGGTCGCCACCATTCAACGATCCGGTCGCACCAGCCGTAGCCAGCGCCTCCAACTGATCCACGTCCAGCCCACTGCGACGAGCCAGATCCTCCATGTCCCGGTACGGCGCGTTCGACACGACCCTTCGCGCCGACCGGTCGCTCATAGTCCTGACCGAGCCCAGTCCCAGGCGTACAGCCGGCCGAGGTGGATCGGCCGCCGGCTCCAGCGAGGCGCCCACCTCGCTGGCGTTCACGTCGGCCCTCCGCACCTCCACCCCTCGTCGGCGGGCGTCCGCCACCAGCGTCCGGGGATGCCAGAACCCCATCGGCTGGGAGTTCAGCAGTGCCGCCGTGAAGGCGGCTGGGTAGTGCAGCTTGAACCAGGCGCTGGCGTACACCAGGTAGGCGAACGACACCGAGTGGCTCTCGGGAAAGCCGAAGTTGGCGAACGCCGACATCTTGGCGAAGATCCGGTCGGCAACCTCCCCCGTGATCCCACGGTCGGCCATACCCTGGTAGAGGCGACCCCGCAGCTCGTCCATCCGTCGGGACGACCGCTTGGAGCTCATCGCCTGGCGCAGCCTGTCCGCCTCGGGAGCGGTGAAGCCGGCAGCGTCTATCGCCATCTGCATCAGCTGCTCCTGGAACAGCGGCACGCCCAGGGTCTTCCGCAGACAGGGCTCCAGCAGCGGGTGAAGGTAGGTCACCGGCTCGGTTCCGTTGCGGCGGGCCAGGTAGGGGTGAACCGAACCTCCCTGGATGGGGCCCGGCCGTATCAGCGCCACCCCCACCACCAAGTCGTAGAAGCTCCTCGGTCGGAGGCGGGGCAACGTCGCCATCTGAGCCCGGCTCTCCACCTGGAACACCCCGACCGTATCGGCTCGGCACAGCATGTCGTACACCTCCGGCTCCTGTTCCAAGCAGGCCAGGTCCACTTCCACCCCGTGGTAGGACGCGACCAGGTCGATGCTCCGGTGCAGTGCCTCCAGCATCCCCAAGCCCAGCAGGTCGAACTTGACCAGGCCGACCGTCGCGCAGTCGTCCTTGTCCCACTGCAGCACGGTGCGCCCCGGCGCCGTCGCCCACTCGACCGGGCAGACGTCCGAGACAGGACGGTCGCAGATCACCATCCCCCCCGAGTGGACGCCCAAGTGGCGGGGGAACCCCTCCAGCTCCGAAGCCAACGACACCACTGCCGGGGGGATGTCGTGCACCGGACCGCCGGAAGGTTCGACTTCGGCAGCGGCCGAAGCCACCGGCTGGTGCCGCTCCAGCTGCCTGGACCAGACATCGGCTGTCCCGGCCGGGTAACCCAGTGCCCTGGCGGCGTCCCGGACCGCCGACCGGGGGCGATAGGTGATCACGTTGGCAACCTGGGCGGCGTGGTGGCGGCCGTACCGGTCGTACACGTAGCCGATCACCTCCTCCCGCCGCCCGCTCTCTATGTCCACGTCGATGTCCGGAGGACCGTCACGGGCAGGCGACAGGAACCGCTCGAACAGCAGCCCGAGCGACACCGCGTCCGCGCTGG
>JAJYPS010000016.1 GCA_021795215.1 Actinomycetes bacterium | reverse complement strand
CGGAAGCCGCTCGTCGAGGTCGGGCAGGGGCACGACGATCTGGCGGTCGAACCGGCCGGGACGCAGAAGTGCAGGGTCGAGGATGTCCGGCCTGTTCGTGGCGGCCATCATCACGATCCCCTCGGTCGCCTCGAACCCGTCCATCTCGGCCAGCATCTGGTTGAGCGTCTGCTCCCGCTCGTCGTGCCCGCCGCCCAGGCCGGCTCCCCTCTTGCGCCCGATCGAGTCCACCTCGTCCACGAAGATGATGGCAGGTGCCTGCTTGCGAGCCGTCTGGAACAGGTCTCTCACCCTGCTCGCGCCGACGCCCACGAACATCTCCATGAAGTCGGAGCCCGACACGGACATGAACGGCACGCCCGCCTCTCCTGCCACCGCTCTCGCCAGCAGGGTCTTTCCGGTCCCTGGTGGTCCCACCAGGAGGATCCCCTTGGGGATCTTTGCTCCTATGTCCTTGAAGCGGCCCGGCGACTTGAGGAAGTCCACTACCTCCGAAATCTCTTGCTTGACACCGGAGTACCCCGCTACGTCGGCGAAAGTCGTCCGAGGACGATCCGTGGAGAACACCTTCGCACGCGACCGACCGATCGACATTATTCCCGACATCTGGCCCTGAGCTCGGCGGTTCATCCAGAAGATGAACGCAGCCACCAGGGCAAACACGAACAGGTAGAGGCCCATCTGCGCAAGGAAGCCGTTCGGCGGGGGCGTGAACGCAACCTTCACGCCGGCTGCGCGCAGCGACGATATGTCGGTCGGAATTACCGGAGCCGGACCGTTGGAAGTGAACTGCGCTCCGCTGTTGAAGACCCCGACTATTTGACCGGTAACGTTGTCGAACACTGCGCTGCGGACCTCGTGCAGCTGAACGCCGTCGCGAAGGAACGTGCCGTAGGATATCAACTGGCCGGCGTGGTGGGAGAAGAAGTTGGAAGCGACGATCACCAGCACCACGAGGACGGCAATGGCGACGATCACCCAGCGCCAGCTCTGCTCGGGCGCGTTGGGCGTGCCCCCCGCACCGGGACGGCGGGGGTCCAGGGGTTGACGGCTCATGGCGCTATGGTATGCGTTTGCAAGGGAAAGCGGCTATCGACCCGCCCTGCGCCGTCCGTGGAGTGACTGCCCGCTGATGGTGGACCTCGTCGGTGCCTGACGCCGAAGCTCTCGATCCGAACCTGGAGCGGCGCCCGGACTTCATTCCCTGGGGCCTGTCGCTCGCCGCAGGCGGGTACCTCGGGGCTGTTCTCCTTTCCAGCGTGGCAGTCGTCACTTGGCAGTCCCTCGTGGGCACGGGCGGTTCCGGCGGCATCGGCGTCCTGACCGTCAGCTTCCTGGCGGAGTGGTGCTGCTTCGTGGCCGCCGCCCTGTCGGGGGCGCAGGGGGCTGGCCGCGGCCTCCGGGCGGCTTTCGGCCTGACGCTGAAGCTCTGGCCCGACGTGCCGCTCGGCTTGGCGGTCGGGACGCTCTTCCAGCTCGTAGTGCTCCCGCTCGTCTACCTTCCGATCGCACCACTGGTGCCTCACTTCGCCAAGCGGATGAGCGCTCCCGGCCGGCAGTTGACGTCGGTGGCGCACCACGGCCCCGCACTCGTTCTTCTGGGCGTGCTGATCGTCGTCGCTGCACCCACGGTCGAGGAGCTGTTCTTCAGGGGTCTGGTGCTCCGCTCGTTGGAGGGCCACTTCGGGTACCCAAGGGCGGGAGCGCGGGCGGAGGGCCGGCGAGGAGCCGGGGGAGATGCCCGCAGGCGGCGGTCCGGAGGTGCCGCCGGCCGGTGGGCCGCAGCCGTGGTGTCCGCGCTGCTGTTCGGCGTCGCCCACGTCGAGCCGCTGCAGCTCCTCGGCCTGGCAGCTTTCGGGCTGGCGCTGGCGACGATGGCGCAGGCGACCGGACGGCTGGGACCGGGCATCGTGGCTCATGCGGCGTTCAACGCGACGTCGTTCCTCGCGCTGACGCACCTTCACTGACACAGGTCGATGACACACGTCCGGGGCACAAGCGACCCGAGCCCCCGGCCGAGTCCGGCCAGTGAGCCCCCGGCCGAGTCCGGCCAGTGAGCCCCGGCCGAGTCCGGCCAGTGAGCCCCCGGCCGAGTCCGGCCAGTGAGCCCCCGGCCGAGTCCGACCAGCGAGTCCTCCCGACGGACTAGGGATCTCTAGTCCTGGCGGCTTCCCGCCGCCACCCTGCGTGACGGTTGTCCGAACCATCCTCACCGTGAGGCACGGATGGACCGATGTTCTGTTCGTGGCCGGATCGCCGGCGCAGGACATCAAGCATCCGACGCCGTTCCGGCACCGCACTCACATGGAGGAGAGACAGACCGTGACTTCCCGCCCCTGCCCAGTTTGCCGCCAGAGCAGCATGGTCCAGATCTCGCTCACAGTCGCCAGTAGTCCCGTCCTGATGGAGAGCTGCTCCTACTGCGACTCCCGCCGCTGGAGCGCGGGAGGAGCACCCGCAGCGCTCTCCCAGGTGCTGGAGCTGGCGTCGGCCGGTCGCCGCTGAAGCACCGGGCCGGGCCGGAGGGCGGTCGACCGTTCTCCGGCGTGGTCGTGCCTCCGCCGCCGTCGTCCTGGCGTCGTGTCTCCGCCGCCGTCGTCCTGCCGCCGTCGTCCTGGCGTAGTCGTCGTGCGGACCATCTTCGGCCGATCCGACCGGAGCCCGCAGCCGCGGCTGCCAACCCGCTCCAGCGTCGAATCGGGCAACATGGCCCGATGCGCCGCCGACCAAGAACACTGCCGTGCTTCGCCGCCCGGCCCCGGTACCGGCGGCGGGGGAGAGGCGGGCGGCCGTCGTGATCCGCCGTCGCAGGGAAGGCGTGGGCCTTCCCTCCCTCGTCGGCGCTCTCGTGGTGGTGTGCTGCACGGCGTTCGTCGCGTGGCAGCTCGACCCGCGGCTGCTGCTCGCCAACACCACCGCGGCCGGTGGGGACATGGGCGCGCACGTGATGCTGCCTGCCTTCGAGCGGCAGCTGCTGTCCAGGGGCAGGCTGGCGGGGTGGAACCCGGCCTGGTTCGACGGGTTCCCGTTTCCGACCTTCTACTTTCCGCTGCCGAGCCTGGTGGTCGTCGCGCTGTCGGTCGCGATCCCGTACGACATCGCGTTCAAGCTGGTCACCGTGCTCGGCTCGCTCGGGATGCCCGCCGCAGCCTGGGCGTTCGGACGCCTGGGACGCCTGCAGCAGCCGGTGCCGGAGTGCATGGCGGTGGGCGCCACGGCGTTCCTGTTCGACACCAGCTACACCATCGACGGCGGTAACCTCGCCTCCAGCCTGGCCGGCGAGTACGACTTCGCGCTGGCGCTCGCGGTGGCACTGGTGTTCCTGGGCGTCGTGATGGCCGGCGTTCGCAGCGGGCGGCACAGGGCTGTCGCCGCGGTGATGCTGGCTGCGATCAGTCTCACCCACATAGTGCCCGCCATGTACGCCGCTGCCGGAGCGGTGCTGATCGTGCTGTTCGGACCTGGCCGCCGCCGCCTTCGCTGGGGCGTGCCGGTGGCGATCGTAGCCGCCGCACTGGGGGCGTTCTGGTCCGTTCCCTTCGTCGCCGGGCTGCCCTACACCACCAACATGGGGTGGGTCAACGTCACGACCTACGTCCGCAGCCTCGCCCCGGCGGAGCTGCGCTGGGTGATCGCCCTGGCAGTCGCCGGAGCGCTGGCCTCCTTCGTCCGGCGCCTCGCCGCCGGCAGGCTGCTCGTTGTGCTCACTGCGGTCGCCGGCACGGTCTTCGTGGTCCTGCCGGAGGGCAAGCTCTACAACGCCCGGCTGCTGCCGTTCTGGGTCCTCGGCATGTACCTCCTGGCGGGTATCGGCTTCGCCGAGATCGGCCGCTTCGGGGCGAGGCTGTGGGTGTCCCGCCACAGGCTGGTCGAACCTCCCGACGCCGCAGAGCTGCGCGACCGAACCTACGGGCTGCCCCCTGCGCCGCGGCTGAGGGTTGCCCGTCCGGAGCGGCGCAGCACCGGCGCCGTGATCACGTTCGTGGTCACGCCTCTCGTGGCGCTGTCGGCGGGGCTCGCCGCCACAGTGGTCCCCCTGGGGCTGCCTTCGTGGTCTCCCGTCCGGGTCCAGGCCACCAGCTTCCTTCCCTCCTGGGTGAAGTGGAACTACAGCGGTTACCAGGCCAAGAGCGCCTGGCCGGAGTACCACGCGCTGGTGCGGACGATGGCCGGCGTCGGCAGGCGCTACGGCTGCGGCAGGGCCATGTGGGAGTACGGGCCCGAGTTGAACGACCTCGGCACGCCGATGGCGCTGATGCTGCTCCCCTACTGGACACACGGCTGCATCGGCTCCATGGAAGGGCTGCTGTTCGAGTCCTCCGCCACGACTCCTTACCACTTCGTCAACCAGTCCGAGCTGTCCGCCCAGCCTTCTCGTGCGATGGTCGGCCTTCCCTACGGACCCCTCGACGTGCCGTTGGGGGTCCGGCACCTCCAGCAGCTGGGGGTCCGCTACTACATGGCGTTCACGCCCCAGGCCGAGGCGCAGGCACTTGCCGACAAACAGCTCTCGCTGGTCGCCACGAGCGGGCCGTGGCCCACGGTGGTCGGCAGCGGTGTCGTCCAACGCACTTGGGACGTGTTCGTCGTCCATCGCTCCGGCACGGTCGTGCCGGTCCGCTATCGCCCCGTTGTGATGACCGGCGTCCCTCCCGGCGGCCCCGGCTGGCTCCACGCCTCGCTCGCGCAGTACCTGAGGACGCCTCGGCAGCGGGTCCTCCGGGCTCAGTCGGGCCCTCCCGGCTGGACGAGGCTGCCCTGGCAGGCCGCCCGTGCGCCGGCCATCCCCGAGCCGGCCGCCTCCGTGTCGTCGGTCAGGATGGGGACCGAGTCGGTGGCGTTCGACGTCAGCAGGCCCGGCGTCCCCGTCGTCGTCAAGGTGTCGTACTTCCCCAACTGGCATGTCACCGGCGCGCTCGGGCCCTGGCGCACGTCTCCCAACATGATGGTGGTCGTGCCGACCTCCCGCCACGTCGTCCTCCGGTACGGGTGGAGCAGCGCCGGCCGCGCCGGCACGGTGCTGAGCGTTCTGGGGCTCCTCGGGCTGGTCGCCCTGGTGCGGGCCGACCGTCCGGCACCTCTCCGGGCGTTCGGGGGGCGCCGGAGGGCCTGGCGCCGGCGGGCAGGCTCGCCACCGGCCGTATGGGAGCTGATGCCTCCGGTGGAGGACTCGGACGCCCGTCTGGGATGAGCGTGGGACGGGCCGCCCGGCTCCGCCCACTGCCCGGCGGCCGACGCGCTGGCTCGCTTCCCGGTAGGCTTCGGGCTGCCATGCCGGTTCCCCCCTCAGTCTTCAAGGCCTACGACATCCGCGGCACCGTGCCGGACCAGCTCGACTCGTCGCTGGCTCGTTCGGTGGGCAACGCGTTCGCCCGCTGGACCGGCGCCTCCACTCTGGTGGTGGGCCGGGACATGCGCAAGAGCGGCACGGAGCTGTCCGCAGCGTTCGTGCAGGGCGCCAACGAAGCCGGTGCCGACGTGGTCGACATCGGTCTCGCCTCCACCGACCTGCTCTACTTCGCTTCGGGCCTGCTGGACGCTCCGGGCGCAATGTTCACCGCCTCGCACAATCCCGCTCGTTACAACGGGATCAAACTGTGCCGGGCCGGGGCTGCGCCCGTCGGCGCCGACACCGGACTGGCCGACATCAGGCGAATGGCCGAAGAGGGGCCGCAGGCGTTGGCGACGGCCGGCAACGTCACCCACAGGGATCTGCTCGGGGACTACTCCCGGCACGTGCGGTCGTTCGTCGACACCTCGGTCCTCCGTCGGCTGAAGGTGGTCGCGGACGTGGCCAACGGGATGGGCGGTCTGGTCGTGCCCGAAGTGTTCTCCCACCTGCCGGTCGACCTGGAAGTGATGTACCCGGAGCTGGACGGTGACTTCCCGAACCATCCCGCCGACCCGATCCAGCCGGCCAACACGGCCGACCTTCGCAAGAGGGTGCTGGAGACCGGGGCCGACATCGGCCTCGCCTTCGACGGGGACGCTGACCGGGTCTTCCTGGTCGACGACGCGGCACGGGGGCTGTCCGGATCGCTCACCACGTCCTTGGTGGCGAGAGCGGTCCTGGAGAAGCACCCCGGTGCCACGATCCTGTACAACCTGATCTGCTCCAAGGCCGTGCCCGAGGTGATTGCCGAGTGCGGCGGCGTCCCGGTCCGCACCCGGGTCGGGCACTCCTACATCAAGGCGGTGATGGCCGAGACCGGCGCCGTCTTCGGAGGCGAGCACTCCGGCCACTACTACTTCAGGGACAACTACCGGGCGGATTCCGGCCTCATCGCGTCGATGTTTGTCCTGGAGCTGCTGTCCAAGGCGGACCTGCCGCTCTCGGAGCTGCGCAAGCCGTTCGAGCGCTACGGGGACTCCGGGGAGATCAACACCGAGGTGGACGATCCGGCGGCTGTGACCGAAAGGGTCGCCCAGCGCTACGCCTCCGAAGGATCGCTCGATCGCACCGACGGCCTCACGGTCGACCTCGGGTCCTGGTGGTTCAACCTGCGGCCTTCCAACACCGAGCCCCTCCTACGGCTGAACGTCGAGGCCGCCGACGAGGACGAGTGCCGGAACAGGGTCGAAGAGGTGCTGGCTCTCGTCGGCGGCCGGGACTAGGGGCGTCGGTTGGCTCTCGATCCTGTGCTGCTGGCCATCCTGGCCTGTCCCGAGGACAAGGGACCGCTCTACTACCTGGCTGACGAGGAGGCGCTCTACAACCCGCGCCTGGGGCTGCGCTACAGGGTCCGCGACGGCATCCCGGTAATGCTGGTCGACGAGGCCGAGAAGGTGCCCGAGGCCGAGCGGCGGAGGATCGAGGCCCGGATCGCCGCAGAAGGGATGAGACCCACGTTCGAGCCCGACGAGGCAGGGGGACGGCGGTGAGGGCACCCGTGAGCGTCCTCGATACGCAGGACATGTGGGAAGCGACCGCCAGGCTGCCCGAACAGGTCGCTCAAGCGGCCGTCGACTCCGCCATGTGGGCGGGCGAGACCCTGCTGCCCGAGCGGGAGCGGGTGGAGAACATCGTCGTGCTCGGTATGGGGGGCAGCGGGATCGCAGGCGACGTGCTGGCCGCGGCGGCGTCCCCATACCTGTCGGTCCCCGTCGTCGTCGTGAAGTCCTACGTCGTCCCCGCCTTCGTGTCGGACAGCTCCCTGGTCTTCGCCATTTCGTTCTCCGGCGACACCGAGGAGACGGTGGAAGCCGTGGCCGAGGCTCAAGGGGCGGGAGCGAAGGTCGTCGTCGTGACCGGCGGCGGCGAGCTCGCCCACTTTGCCAAGCGCGCCGAGCTTCCCTCCTTCACGCTGCCCGACGACATTCCCCAGCCCCGCGCCGCACTTGGGGCGATGGCCATGCCGCCCATCTTCGCGTTGCAGGCGATGGGCTTCTTCCCCGGAGCGTCGGAGTGGGTCGACCAGGCCGTGCTCCAGCTGCGCCGGCGCCGGGACGAGGCGTTCCGGCCCGGCAGCGACGCCGAGACGGTGGCTCGGCGCATAGGGGACACGATCCCTCTGGTGGAGAGCTCCCACATGCTCGGCTCGGCCGCCGCCCAGCGTTGGAAGACCCAGGTGAACGAGAACGCCAAGCGGCCCGCGTTCTGGTCCATGTACCCCGAGCTGTGCCACAACGAGGTGGTCGGATGGGGACGGCCGGAACTGTCCCGGGAGACGCTGACACTGGTGAACCTGCGTCACGACCACGAGCACCCCCAGGTGGCCCGCCGGGTGGCCGAGGTGTCGCAACTGGTCGGTTCCGACGTGTCCGGCGTGGTGGAGGTCAGGGCGCAGGGCGAGGGCGAGCTGGCGCAGCTTCTCGACCTGATGATGGTGGGCGACGCGGTCTCCCTGCATCTGGCCGCCCAGGACGGGATCGATCCCGGCCCGGTCACGGTGCTCGAGGAACTGAAACGACGACTGAGAAGAGGCTGAAATGGATTTCGACATAGCAGACGCGAGCCTGGCCCCCCTGGGCCGCCAGAGGATCGACTGGGCGGAGTCCCACATGGGCGTCCTCCGGGCCATCCGGGAGCGTTTCGAGCGCTCCCGTCCGCTCGAGGGGCTGACGGTGGCGGCCTGCCTGCACATCACCACCGAGACGGCCAACCTCCTGCGCACGCTGAAGGCGGGCGGGGCCGACGTGGTCGCCTGCGCTTCTAATCCCCTCTCGACCCAGGACGACGTCGCGGCGTCGCTGGTGGAGCACGACGGGATCGCCGTCTTCGCCATCAGGGCCGAGGACAGCGACACGTACTGGGCCCACATGGACGCGGTCCTCGACGCCCGGCCGCAGATCACCATGGACGACGGCTGTGACCTCGTGTCCCGACTGCACGCCATGCGTCCCGACCAGGTGGGACACGTGATCGCCGGCACCGAGGAGACCACTACCGGCGTGATAAGGCTGCGGGCCATGGAAGCCGATTCGGCGCTGCGCTACCCGATCGTGGCGGTGAACGACGCCAACACCAAGCACATGTTCGACAACCGCTACGGCACCGGCCAGTCGACCCTGGACGGGATCATCAGGGCGACCAACGTGCTGCTGGCCGGCAAGCGCGTGGTCGTCGCGGGGTACGGGTACTGCGGCAAGGGCGTGGCCAGCCGGGCTCGGGGCATGGGCGCCCAGGTGATCGTCACCGAAGTGGAGCCGCTGGCAGCGCTCGAAGCGGTCATGGACGGCTTCAGGGTGGAGCCGATGGAGGAAGCGGCAGGCGAGGGAGACATCTTCGTCACCGTGACCGGCAACCGCGACGTGCTGCGGGCCGAGCACTTCGCCCTCATGCGGGACGGCGCGATCCTGGCCAACAGCGGTCACTTCGACATCGAGATCGACCTCAAGGCGCTCGCCGAGTCCACGGGCTCCGAGAGGCGACGAG
This sequence comes from Actinomycetes bacterium, assembly GCA_021795215.1. Lineage (GTDB taxonomy): Bacteria > Actinomycetota > Acidimicrobiia > Acidimicrobiales > JAKAOS01 > JAJYPS01. Next base: position 26,088 of record JAJYPS010000016.1, on the reverse strand, counting down.
AGGTCCGTCCGCTGGTGGAGGAGTACCTGTACCCGGCACCGGAAGGCGACAGGCGCATCCTGGTGGTCGCCGAAGGCCGCCTGGTCAACCTCGGCGCCGCCGAGGGCCACCCCGCGGCCGTCATGGACATGAGCTTCGCCAACCAGGCGCTTGTCGCCGAGTGGCTGATGGGAGACGGCAAGGGCATCAACCCGGGGGTGCACGCCGTGCCGCCCGCCATCGACTCCGAGGTCGCACGGCTCAAGCTCGGGACCGAAGGGATCAGGATCGACACCCTCACCGATCGCCAGCGGGAGTACCTGGCCTCCTGGTCTACCGGCACCTGATCGGGTCCGTCCGGACGCCGGGTCCGGTGGCGGCTCGGCGGGGGAAGAATCTCCGCGGGGCCTCTTGGGACGGAATACCATCTGGCATGGGCTGCGCGCGGGACTGTGGTTGAAAGTCGATGCCAGCCGTAGGCGAAGCGACCCACGTAAGGCAACCCTTGGTTGCCGAGCATGGTGCGGTCTAGACGTAAGCCCTGCCCGCCGGACGGCCGACTGTCGGTGTCCGGTGGCGAGGGGGTCAAACCGGGCAGCAGGGCACCGTCGGGTCCATCGGACCGCCGGCGTCCGCTCGACGAGCCTCCCAGCAGGCGAGTGTGGGGTCAAAGACCAGGTCAGCCGCGCGCAGCCCTGCCGGGAACCGGATCCAGGAGGTCGCCATGAGTGAGCAGGTTCGTATGGACGTCGCCGTCAGCAGTGGCGGGGTGGATGTCCATGGCCCCGTGAAACTTGCCGCGGAGGAGAAGATAAGGCGGTTGTGCCGGTATCTGGAGGGGATGGAGCGCGCCGAGGTGCGGTTCGTGGAGGAGCACAACCCCCGGATCTCGGCGAAAGAGGTCTGCGAAGTGACCATGGTGGGCCACGGGCACGTGGTGCGGGCCAAAGCGGCGGCCCCCGAGCAGATGGCGGCGCTGGACGTGGCCGTCGGCAAGCTGACTCGCCAGTTGGAACGGCTCAAAGGCCGCCTGGTGGGCAGGTCGCACCCCCGTCACAGGGGACACGACAACGGTCACGTCGCTGCCGTGAACGGGAAGGGCCTGCCGGCAGCGGAGGACGAGATCGAGGCGAATCCCGGAGGGTTCGGCCGGCTGGTCAAGGCGAAGCAGTTCTCGATCAAGCCGATGACGCCCGAGGAGGCCGCGATGCAGATGGAGCTCCTCAGCCATACCTTCTTCTTCTTCACGAATGCCGAGACCGGACGGGCTGCAGTGGTATACCAACGCAATGATGGCGATATCGGTCTGATAGACGCCAACTAGGACGAAGAGCACCACAAGACCGGGGGTAGGGTGGCCGACGCGGTACAGCCAAGAGAGGTGACCCGGGTCGTCGTCGCCGACGACCAGGCGCTGTTCCGGCGAGGCATACAGGTCGTGCTCTCGGGCGAGGACGACATCGAAGTCGTCGGCGAAGCGGAAGATGGCGAAGAGGCGGTGTCCGTAGCGGAGGACCTTGCTCCGGACGTGGTCCTGATGGACGTCCGGATGCCCCGGGTGGGAGGGATCGAGGCCACGCGGCGCATCCGGGAGTCCCTTCCTTCGGTGAAGATCCTGGTGTTGACGGTGTCCGACGCCGAAGACGATCTGTACGAGGCGATAAAGGCCGGCGCGAACGGATATCTGCTGAAGGAGATATCGGTAGAGGAGGTGGCAGGGGCGATCCACGCCGTCATGCGAGGTCAGAGCTTGATCTCGCCCCATATGGCGTCGAAGCTCCTGACCGAGTTCAGCAGCCTGGCCAGGCGCGCCGAAGAGCGCCAGGTCGCACCGGGCCCCCTGCTGACGGCACGGGAACTGGACGTTCTCAGGCTGGTGGCGAAGGGGTTCTCCAACCGCGAAGTGGGAGAGCAGCTCTTCATCTCCGAGAACACGGTGAAGAACCACGTCCGTAACATCCTCGAGAAGCTGCACCTCCGTTCGAGGATGCAGGCGGTCATGTACGCAGTCCGGGAGAGGCTGATCGACACCGAGACCTCTTGAGCGGTGTGACTCGAGCGGTGTGAGTGGTGCGGGACGTCCTTTCGCCTCGCTGCGGTTCGGGCGGGGTGGGGAGCAGTCGTAGGATGGGGGCCGCATGGCCATTTTCGACAAGATCATCCGAGCCGGCGAAGGGAAGAAGCTGCGTCGGCTGGCGGAGCTGGTGCCGCCGATCGAGGCGCTGGCTGCGGAGATCGAGGCGCTGGACGATGCTGCCCTCCGTGCGAAGACCGACGAGTTCCGCGGGAGGTTGGACGCCGGTGAGACGCTGGAGGACCTCCTGGTGGAAGCGTTCGCCGTGGTTCGTGAAGCCGCCTGGCGGGTGATCGGCCAACGGCACTATCCGGTCCAGCTGATGGGCGGGATGGCGCTGCACTTCGGCTGGATAGCCGAGATGAAGACGGGTGAGGGCAAGACCCTCGTGTCGACGCTGCCGGTGTACCTGAACGGTCTGACCGGCAGGGGGCAGCACGTGGTGACGGTCAACGACTACCTGGCACGACGGGACGCGGAGTGGATGGGAGCGATCCACCGCTTCCTGGGCCTGACGGTGGGACTGGTCGTGCCGTCGATGGAGGATCCCGCCGAACGGCGGGCGGCGTACGCGTGCGACGTGACCTATGGCACCAACACCGAGTTCGGGTTCGACTATCTCCGGGACAACATGGCGTCGTCCCGAGAGGCCATGGTGCAGCGCGGCCACGTGTTCGCGATCGTTGACGAAGTGGACTCGATCCTCATCGACGAGGCCCGGACACCGCTGATCATCGCAGGTCCATCGAGCGATTCGGCCAAGCTGTGGTACCAGTTCGCCGGGGTGGTCCGGTCGCTGCGACGCGAGGCGGACTACGAGGTGGACGAAGAGAAGCGCACCGTGGTGCCGACGGAGGACGGCATCGAGAAGGTCGAGAAGGCGCTCGGTGTCGGCAACTTGTACGACCAGGTGTCGGTCAACCTGGTACATCACCTGACTCAGGCGCTGAGGGCGAAGGAGCTGTACGCCCGGGACAAGGACTACATCGTCGACCGCGGCGAAGTGAAGATCGTGGACGAGTTCACCGGCCGGGTACTCGAGGGGCGGCGGTGGTCGGAGGGACTGCACCAGGCGGTCGAAGCCAAAGAGCGTGTGGCGATCAAAGAGGAGAACCACACCTGGGCCACCGTCACTCTCCAGAACTACTTCCGGCTGTACGACAAGCTGTCCGGTATGACCGGCACGGCGGAGACCGAGGCGGCCGAGTTCGCCAACACCTACGGACTGTCGGTCGTGCCGATCCCCACCAACAGCCCGATGGTGCGGCGTGACCCTCCGGACCTGATCTACAAGACGGAGGACGCCAAGTTCTCGGCGGTGGTGGACGACGTGGAGGAGCGGAACCGGGCCGGTCAGCCGGTGCTGGTGGGCACCGCCTCGGTGGCCAAGTCGGAGCAGCTGTCGTCGCTGCTGGCTCAGCGCGGCATCCCACACCACGTGCTGAACGCCAAACAGCACACGACGGAAGCGGCGGTCGTCGCACAGGCGGGTCGCATCGGGGCGGTCACGGTCGCCACCAACATGGCCGGTCGTGGGGTGGACATCCTGCTCGGGGGAAACGCAGAAGGTCTTGCCGTGGCCGAGGCGCAGGCGCAGGGTCTCGACCTGACCGCTGAGGCCGGACAGGTGGCTCTCGCCGAGATGCAGTCGAAGTTCGCGGACGAGTGTGCGGCGGAGGCGGCCCGGATCCGGGAGCTGGGCGGCCTATACGTGCTGGGGAGCGAGCGCCACGAGTCCCGGCGGATCGACAACCAGCTCCGGGGTCGGGCGGGGCGTCAGGGCGATCCCGGCGAGAGCCGGTTCTACCTCTCTCTCGAGGACGACCTGATGAGGCTGTTCGCCACCAACGCCATGACGTGGGTGATGAACCGGGCTCTCCCCGAAGACGTGCCGATCGAGGCGAAGATGGTCACCAAGGCGATAGAGAGGGCGCAGAACACCGTCGAGGCCCGGAATGCGGAGATCCGCAAGGACGTGCTGAAGTACGACGAGGTGCTCGACGCCCAGCGGAAGGTGGTCTATGCCCGCCGGCTGCAGGTGATAGACGGCGAGGATCTGAGCGGCAGCACGACCGAGCTGTTGGAGCGGGCGGTCGAGAACCTGGTGGCGGCCTCGTGTCCCTCCCCCTATCCCGAGCAGTGGGACCTCGCCGGGCTCGTCTCGGAGATCGCCCAGTACTACCCGACCGGCTTCGCGCCGGAGCAGCTGGCGGAAGCGATATCTCCCGAGCAGGTGACCGACTGGCTCAGGACCGAAGCGCTGGAGTACTACTCGAAGCGGGACGAGAGCTTTCCCGGGGGGGTCGAGATGGCCCGCCAGATCGAGCGGGAAGTGATGCTCCAGATCATGGACCAGCGCTGGCGGGAGCATCTGTCGGACATGGACTACCTGCGTGAGGGCATCAACCTCCGGGCGATGGGCCAGCAGGACCCGTTGGTCGCATGGCAGAGGGAGGGCTTCGAGATGTTCTCCCAGCTGATGGAGTCCATCGACGACGACTACCTGCGCTACGTGCTCCACGTGGAGGTGCTGGTCGAGCCGGCTCCCGAGATAGACCTGTCCAACGCTCGCTACCTCGCTGCCCCGGGACCGGTGGCAGACATCGGGCCTTTGGGTGGGGAGCAGGTGGCGGTGGAGGTGCAGGGCGCGACGGAGGTGCAGAGCGGGACGGCGCCGCCCGTCTCCTCACCGTCGGACGCGCCGGGCGGCGCACGGGACCGGGTCGAGCGGGACAAGACCGGTCGGAACGACCCTTGCTGGTGCGGCAGCGGCCGAAAGTACAAGATGTGCCACGGCCAGCGCTGAGCCCATGCGCGACTTCACCGATGACCTCCGGTCGCTGCAGACGCGGCTTTCCGATGCAGAGCAGTACCTGGGGTACGACAACCTGAGGATCCGTCGTAAGGAGCTGGAGGACGAGATCGGCAGGTCGGACCTGTGGGACGATCCCGATCACGCCAGGGTGGTCAGCCAGGAGTACGGGAGGGTCAACGACGACGTGGCGTCCCTGGAGCAGCTGCGCTCCCGACTGGAGGACGCCGCTGCGCTCTTCGAGCTGGCCGTCGAGGAAGGCGACGAGTCGGTGGCGCCGGACATCGACGAGGCGGTCGTGTCGCTCGCCGCGGCGCTGGATCAGATCGAGGTGCGGAGCCTGTTCTCCGGCGAGCACGACGAGAGCGACGCCGTGGCGGAGGTGCACGCCGGGGCGGGGGGCACCGACGCCCAGGACTGGGCGGAGATGATGCTGCGGATGTACCTGCGATGGGCGGAGAGACGCGGCTTCGAGGTGGAGATCGACGAGGTGACTGCGGGGCAGGAGGCGGGCATCCTGTCCGCCACGTTCATAGTCAAGGGTCGCTACGCATATGGGTGGCTCTCGTCGGAGCGAGGGGTCCACCGCCTCGTCCGCATGTCTCCGTTCGACGCCCAGCACCGCCGCCAGACCAGCTTCGCGTCCTTCGAGGTGACGCCGTTCCTCGAGGAGCTGGCAGAGGAGGTGGACATCGACGAGAAGGACCTGCGGATAGACACCTACCGTTCGTCGGGAGCGGGTGGCCAGCACGTCAACGTGACCGACTCGGCCGTGCGGATCACCCATATGCCCACGGGCGTGGTGGTCTCGTGCCAGAACGAGAGGAGCCAGCACCAGAACAAGGCGAAGGCGATGCAGATCCTGGCCGCCAAGCTGCTCGAGCGTCAGCGGGAGGACCGCAGGGCGGAGCTGGAGGCGCTGGCCGGCCCCCGCAGCGACGTCGCCTGGGGCAACCAGATCCGATCGTACGTGCTGGCTCCGTTCCAGCTGGTAAAGGACCTTCGCTCGGATGTCGATACTGGGAACGTCGACGCAGTGCTCGACGGCGACCTCGATCGGTTCATGGAGGGGTGGCTTCGCTGGCGACGTACTCAGCCAGGTTGAGCAAGGATCAGTTGAGCGAGGATCAGCCGGGTTGAGCGAGGAGTCGAGCAGCAGGCACTCGACGATCCTCGTCCGGATGCTGGTACCATCGCTGCCGCTCGTGGAGCATCTGGTCCTCGTCTGTGAGGAGAGGCAATGATACGGCTCGAGAACGTGACGAAAACCTACAAAGGTGGCGTGACGGCGCTCTCCGGCGTCTCCATCCACATCCCCAAGGGCGAGCTGGTGTTCCTGGTGGGTCCTTCGGGATCGGGCAAGAGCACCCTGCTGCGGCTGCTGCTGCGCGAGGAGCTGGCCGACGGGGGGACGGTGTGGGTCGGCGGCAAGGATCTGTCGTCGATGGGGAAGTGGAAGGTGCCGCAACTTCGTCGCAGCATGGGCTGCGTGTTCCAGGACTTCAGGCTGCTGCCCAACAAGACCGCCCACGAGAACGTCGCGTTCGCCTTGGAGGTGATCGGCCGGCCCCGGCATGTCGTGGCGGCGCAGGTGCCCCAGGTGCTGGAGCTGGTCGGGCTGGGCGGCAAGGCGCACCGACGTCCCCACGAGCTGTCCGGCGGCGAGCAGCAGCGGGTGGCGATCGCAAGGGCGTTCGTCAACCGTCCCCTGGTGCTGTTGGCGGACGAACCAACGGGAAACCTGGACCCCGATACGTCGAGGGGCATAATGAAGCTGCTCGAGCGGATCAACAGGACCGGCACCACGGTCCTCATGGCCACCCACGACGCGACGATCGTCGACGCCATGCGGCGGCGGGTTGTCGAGCTGGACCACGGCAGGGTGACGAGGGATGAGTACCGCGGCGTGTACAGCTACGGCGCCTGAGAGCGGCCGTCGAGAGCGGTCGTGCGGTCCGCCGGCCGACGGCAGAGGGGGCGCTGCCGGTCGGTACGACGCCGCACACCTGAACGGAGGAGTTGGAAGTGGGCATATCGGTCCAGTACACGGTTCGCCAGACGATGTCGAACCTGTGGCGTAACCGCCTGATGACGATCGCGGCAACACTGACCGTGGCCGTCTCGCTGTCACTGGTGGGTGCCGCCATCCTGCTGCAGCAAGGCGTCTCCCGCGCCGCCGGCGTATGGAAGGGTGGCGTGCAGCTGATCGTGTTCATGCAGCCACAGGCGTCCCAGGCCGACACGGCGGCGACGGCGTCGCTGCTCGCCTCGGACTCGATGGTCCGCTCCAGCCGCTACGTCAACCAGCAGCAGTCCTACGTCGAGTTCAAGAACCTGTTCGCCGGGCAGAAGGACTTGATCTCGGCCGTGACGCCGGCCGACCTGCCGCCCAGCTTCAGAGTCACCCTTCGCACGGCCAAGGACGCCGGCGCAGTGGGTGCCCGGTTGGGAGGTCGGCCCGGGGTGAAGAAGGTGGCGTACAACCAGGCCGGCATCCGGGCGATGCTCAAGGTCACCGGCGCCCTGCAGGACGTCATCGTGGGACTGGCGGTGGTCCTGCTGGTGTCGGCGTCGGTTCTGATCCTCAACACCATCAGGATGGCGATCTTCGGAAGGCGACGTGAGGTGGCCGTGATGAAGCTGGTCGGTGCCAGCAACTGGTTCATCAGGGTGCCGTTCATGATGGAGGGGCTGGTGCAGGGCCTGCTCGGCGGCGCCCTGGCTGCGATCGTCCTCGTCGGGGTGCGCTCGGGCGTGCAGTCGCTCGTGGCGCGGTTCCAGGTGAACGCGCTGAACGCGGTGGTCGTGCCGGGGCACGAGGCCCTGTTGACCCAGCTGCTGCTGCTGCTGATCGGATCGGTCGTCGGGGCTGCGGGCTCCGCCCTGGCCGTCCACCGCTTCCTGGACGTTTGAAAGGCGGTCGCCTGCGGCCTTGCCCGCGCCCGGCTCCAGCAGCCGGGCGGCTGTGCGGCCGTCCCGCCGGCGACGGGTGCTCGTCGATAGGTGCCCAGGTGAGCAGCGCGGGCGGCATCGCGGCGGCACTCGAGAGGGCAACCTCGATGGGGGCCGAAGTGTGGCAGTGCTTCGTCCAGAGCCCCAGGGTGTGGAAGGCGGCGGTCCACGAGCGAGAGGCACTGGACAGCGTCGCGGCGGCGTCGGGGCCGGGCGGTACTCCCCTGTTCGTCCACGTGTCCTACCTGGTCAATCTGGCCAGCCCCGACGCGGAGGTGGCGAAGCGGTCCTCGACCAGCTTGGCGCACCAGGTGGAAGTGGCGACGGCGGCGGGGGCGTCCGGTATCGTGCTCCACCCCGGCAGCCACCGTCGGAGCGGCCTCGAAAAGGGGCTCGGAGCCATAGCGGACGGGGTGGCCCGAGTGTTGGACTCGCTCGGCAGCGGGTGCTCCCTGCTGCTCGAGAACACCGCGGGCGGCGGTGACACCATAGGCGAGAGCATCGAACAGCTCGGTGATCTCGTCCGGCTGTGCGGCGACGATCCACGTATCGGGATCTGCCTCGACACGCAGCACCTCTGGGCAGCCGGTGTCGACTACTCGACCATGGACGGCATGGAGGACTTCGTGGGAATGCTGCAGCACCGGCTGGGCGGGGCGAAGGTGGGGCTGGTCCACCTGAACGACTCCAAGGTCCCCCTGGGCGCCCGCAGCGACCGTCACGAGAACCTGGGACAGGGCTCCGTCGGCCTGGCGGCACTGTCGGTGTTCATGGGCCATCCCTACCTGGCAGGAGCTCCTGCGGTGCTGGAGGTGCCGGGGGTGGACCGTGCCGGTCCCGACCGCTCCGACTTGGAGCTGGCCCGGACGATCGTCGCCGAAGGCAAGAGGATGTGGGCCGGCGGCTAGCTTCGCCGTCATGGAGCACCGGAACCTGGGTTCGAGCGGACTGGTCGTATCGGAGATCGCCTATGGCAACTGGCTCACCCACGGCAGTCAGGTGGAGGAGCGAACGGCGATCGACTGCGTCCGTGCCGCACTGGACCAGGGGATCACGACGTTCGACACGGCCGACGTCTACGCGGCCGGCGCCGCGGAGAGGGTCCTGGGAAAGGCCCTCGGCGGGTCGGACAGGTCGGCCGTGGAGATCTTCACCAAGGTGTACTGGCCGATGGGCGACGCCCAGAACCAGAGAGGCCTGTCGCGCAAGCATGTGATGGAAGCGTGCCACGCTTCCCTACGTCGGTTGGGCACGGACTACGTGGACCTCTACCAGGCGCACCGCTACGACTACAGGACTCCGCTCGAGGAGACGATGCGGGCATTCGACGACCTGGTCCGCCAAGGCAAGGTTCTCTACGTCGGCGTGTCGGAGTGGCGAGCGGAGGAGATCGCCGAGGCGCTTCGCATCGCCAGGGAGATGGGCTTCGACCGGCTCGTGTCCAACCAGCCGCAGTACTCGATGCTGTGGCGGGTGATCGAGGCGGAAGTGGTGCCGCAGTGCAACGGCGAGGGCGTGGGCCAGATCGTCTGGTCGCCCATCGCCCAGGGCGTGCTGACCGGCAAGTACAAGCCGGGGGAGCGGCCGCCCGCCGGTTCCCGGGCCACCGATGCGTCCGGCTCGAACTTCGTCCAGCGGTTCCTGCGGGACGACATCCTGGAGCGGGTGGCGTCCCTCGGACCGATCGCCTCGGACGCCGGGCTGACCATGGCGCAACTCGCCGTCGCCTGGGTGCTCAACCAGCCGGGCATATCTGCAGCCATCGTCGGCGCCAGCCAGCCGGAGCAGGTGGAGGAGAACGCCAAGGCGTCGGGGGTGCAGCTGGACAAGGCCGTGCTGGACGCGATCGACACCGCTCTGGGACCGGTCGTCGAGAGGGACCCGGCTCTCACCCAGAGCCCCAACCCTCGGCCCTGACCGCCAACGGCGGGCGACCGCCGTTCGACGTCAGGCCACCACGGCGCTGGGAGGCTGCCCTCCGGCGACCGCCTCGCCCCGGTGGCGGACGGCGATGGCGACGGCATCCTCCCGGCTGGACGCACCGAGCTTGCGGACGATGTTGGAGACGTGGACCCTGACAGTGACCCTTGCCACGTACAGCCGTGCGGCGATCTCGGCGTCTCCCAGCCCGCAGGCCATGAGCTCCAGGACCTCCACCTCCCTCTTCGTGAGCGACGCCAGGGCGGGCGTCGGGGAAAGCAGCTGGACCAGCTGACGACCTACCTCCGGTCCCACGTCCGCTCGCTTGCACGCCATCTCCAGCAGCTGCTCCAGATTGCGCCGCGAGGTGGCGATCCGTGTCACGCCGACCTCCTCCAGGGTCGCAGCCACCGCTTCTTGGAAGGCGTCCTTCAGTCGCTGCTTCTCCGTCAGGGCCACCCTGCGGGCGATGTCCTGGGTCCTGACGGTGCTCGCGAGTCCCACCAGCAGCCCGGTGACCCCCATGACGACGGCGACCAGGCCTGGCCTGGGCGGCAGCGAGAACACAGTCCAGCGGACGAGCATCCGCGCCCCGGTGGCCAGCACGACCAGTGCCCCACCGCCTGCTGCGCCGAAGGCTCCGTTCTTCAGGGCCAGCTCGAAGGCGACCAGCGGCAGGAGAATACTGCCCGCTCCCGTTCCCGTCGCGGACAGCAGCACCCAGACCGAGAGGGCCACCACTGCGTCGGCCAGCGTCGCCCTCAGGCACATGCTCCTGAGCGCCACCACGTCATCCGTACGCTGGAGCGCCCTGTGGGACAGGGCCGACGTCGCGACCAGCACCGCTCCTGCAAGCAGCAGTCCGGGAGCCCACAGTGAGGGGCTCAGCACCGCCAGCATGGGCAGACCCACCAGGCCGAGCACTGCTCTTGGCGCCACGACCAGCCGCTCGAAGCTCACCGTAGAGGTCGGAGCTTCGTCCGGGACCCATCCCGTGTCGGTTGCTGTTGTCACGTTCCCCCCCTGGCCGGTCCCTCCACCCCTGGTGGCCGGTCGTCAAAGGATAGCGCCGCAACGCCTCGCGAAACAGAGCGCAGACGGCTTTACCGAAACCGAGCCGACCGATCGTTGGGCCCTCTCAACAGCTCCCGCACCTGTTCAATTCAACTAAACACCCACGTCAGAAGGCACATCGACCTTGCGTCGCGTACCTGTGGTGCTTAACGTCGGATCCGTCGGAGCAGATCCCGCGCAGTGTCGCCGATAGGGGGCGCCGTGGACGGGCTCTGCAAGGAGCCGCCGAGAAGCGTCGCCGAGCGCCAGAAAGACGAGCGCCAGAAAGAAAGGATGGGTCTGCGCATGGCAGCAGTCACCACCAGCCCAGGTCCGAGCCGGTCCCCAGGGGTGAAGGACGAAGGTCCGAGACCGCCGGGTGAGCTGTGGAGGATCTTCAGGGAACCGATCTCCCCCCTCGTGGCCCTCACTGTGATCGGCGTGCTCGTCGGGTTCTTCTACCTCGTCATGGAGCCGTGGACCGTGGGCGGAGGCGAGACGGAGATCGCAGGACTGCTGGCCTACGCGGTGACCGGCAAGCATCTGCTGAAGGCGCTCCCGTTCTGGAACGGCCAGGTCTTCTTCATCGATCCCCGCTACTGGAAGATGTGGATCTCGCTCGGGTTGTTCGCAGGGGCGCTGTTCGGCGCCCTGATGGGAAAGGACTTCAAGGTCCGCCTCCCGGGGAGCCGTTCGGAGTGGGTGCTCGGCGCCGTGGGTGGCCTCCTGATGGGTATCGGGATCCGGCTGTCGTTCATCTGCAACGTCAGCACGTTCTTCGGAACGGTCACCGGCCTCAGCCTCGCCGGCTACCTGGCGATCATCGGGATACTTGCCGGCGGGTACGTGGGCGCCAAGATCTACGCCCGGATACTGGGGATCTGAGATGGCATCAGTGACGAAAACCCTGGACGGCGCCGCGGTCTGCGCCCCCTGCGGCAGTCCCCCGGTGATCCGGGCCAACGGCAACCGGCGCAAGCGGCTGATGGCGGCTCTCTTCGCCCTCGGCATCCTCGCCGGCACGATCGCCGTGCTGGCTGGAGTCTTCATGCTGGTTGCGCAGCACCAGGCGCCGACCGCCTATCCGGGGCTGAACGGCTTCCCGAAGGTGGGCAAGGTGCCGAGCAAGTCGGCAGGAGACGTGGTCACGTTCGTGTTCGCCTTCCTGGTCGGGTTCCTGATCCAGCGCTCCCGTTGGTGCAACGCCTCCGCCGTGCGGGACGCCGTGCTGTTCAGGAGCTTCCGCAACACGAAGCCGCTGCTCATGGCGATGATGGTCATCACCGGCATGTTCACCGTGTTCGAGTCCATCCACGTCGGTACGCCGATCAGCATCGTCGGCGGCGCGTTCACCGTCCTGGGCCTGTTCCTCTTCGGCATCGGGATGGTGCTCGGCGGTGCGTGCACGGTGAGCGTGTGGATCCGCAGTGCCGAAGGCAGCGTGGGTGCGCTCTGGGCGCTCATGTACACGTTCGTGGGCATGTTCCTGTTCTCGGAGCTGTGGAACGTGATGCGGTGGCCGGCCGCCAACTACCTCCAGACGGCGAACCCGAAGCTGTCGATACTGTCTTTCGGCAGCTTCAACGCCATGACCATCCGTTCCTACTTCGGCCACACGTGGGGTCCGGTGGCCGTGCTGGTGGCCGGAGGGCTCCAGGTGGCGGTGCTGGCCTTCATCTACAGGCGGCTCCTGCGGATCGAGCGCAACGCGGCTTCGGGGTCGTCCGGCACGAGTCGGGCCACGTCGGAGTCGGAGCTCCTGGCCGTCGAGGAGATGCTGACGCCGGTGGAGACGGCGGAGATGGTGACGGCCAGGGCTTCCGCGGGCGCGATGCCCAGGTCGTCCGCCGAGCACACCCTGGTGCTGGACGACGTACCGGCAGGGGGCGGAGGTGCGGCGCCGAGCGGCGTCGGCGCAGGCCTCGGGGCGGGGGTGTTGGCCTCGGGTGCGGGCAGCGGGACCGGAGCGGGGGTCGACCTTCCGAACTGGGGCCACGTAGAGGTGGCCAAGGTGGTGGACTGCAGCGGAGAGATGTGCCCCCGCCCCCAGTTGCTGGCCAAGCGGGCGGTGGTGAAGGAGATGGCGGTGGGCGACGTGCTCGAGCTGGTCGTCGACAATCCGTCCTCGCCGGAGCTGGTGCCCACGATCATGAGCGACATCGGCGCGGTTCATCTGGGAACCCAGCGGGACGCCGTGTCGTGGCACCTCTACATACGCAAGGAACGGGACACGGCTACGGCTGCAAGAGGAGGTAGGCGCAGATGAGCCTGACAACGACGGAACGGCCGGCACCGGGGGACGTGTCGGGGGCGTCCGACGCGGAGGCGACGCAGCGGCAGGGAAGCCGGGCGCTGGCCATCGGGATCAAGGTGGTCGTCGCCGCGATCGCCGTCTTCGCCCTGGGCAGCCCCATCTGGGTCCTGCTCCACGGCATGGGCTACCTCAATCAGGCGCCGCCGCCCTTCTGGGGCATGCACGTGGGCACCGCCTCCGCCCACTCCACCGCCAGCGGTCCTGCCGGCTTCGGAGGCTGCTGATGGTGACGGGGCAGATGGAGAGCGTCCTTTCCGACGAGGACCTTCGCTCGGCTTTCGCGGGCGGCACTCTGGCGGTGCTGGTGACCCGGGCGCGCAGCAAGGCCCTCTTCGAGGAGCTGGTGGGCGAGGCAGCGCGTCTGGGCATACCGGTGACCGGCTTCTTCATGGACGAGGGCGTGACGCTCCTGTCAGACCAGGCCTGGGTGCGAAGCCTGCCGGAAGGGCGTTACGCAGCATGTGACGTCAGCGCCAGGCGGCGTGGAGTCGAGCCGCCCGAGCGGATCATCGCTGGTGGTCAGTACCAGAACGCCACGATGGTGCACGACGCAGCCCGGGTCGTGAGCCTGTGAGCACGTCGTCGAGCAATAGCACCAACGCAACGGATGGGGGACTGGGATGAGCGAGCAACTGGACCTTGGCGCCGGGGGGGCGGAGCAGCCCCCCTTCGTAGGGGTCATCGTGCAGCCGGACCGGGCGGAGGAGGGCTTGCGGATGGCTTCGGCGCTCGCTCTGGGCGACAACGACGTGGAGGTCATCGTGACGGGCCCGGCGCTGCCGGACAACGACGAGATCGCCCTCCACCTCGACTCGCTGGAGCTGGAGGAGATCCGGGTCATGTGCCCCTTCGAAGACGGGCGGCTGGAGACGTTGAGCTGGGCCGAGCTCGCATCGAGACTGGAGGAGTACGACCATGTCCTCACCTTCTGACACGCGATCTCCTGACACGGGGCCTCCCGACGCGGCGCTGGCGGGCAGGGGAGCAGGGGGGCGGCCCGCTGTGACTCATGTGGTGATCGGCTCCGGAGGGGGCGACTTCGCCCAGAGGCTGCTCCCGCCGGGGGGCGCGGTCGTGCACCTCTCCGGAGGTGCCGGCGACGGTAGACGACTGCTCGAGCTGGCGGCGGCAGACGGCACGGTCGTCTACTGGCCGTGGCCCGAGGTGAGCGGGTCGGCGTCGTGAGGATCGGTCGCTCCCTGCGCAAGCTGAGACCGGGCCTGCTCCCGAGGCGCTGGCCCGCTGTCGTGACGACCGTCGCGGCCGCGGTCGGAGTCGCGTCGTGCGGAAGCTCCGGCGGCGGGGGAGGCACTTCTCTCCAGCAGGGGCAGCAGGTCCGCCCGCCGGACATGATCTACGCATTCAACAAGGGCAACAACACGGTCAGCGTCATCGACTCGACGACTTCCACCGTGAAGGTGGTGCAGAACGTCGGCTTCAACGCCTACGGCCTGTACCCGTCGAACCAGTACGGCCTGGGAAGCGGCTACCTGCTGCTCCCGGAGCCCACGAAGGTCGTGATCATGAAGGACTCGACCCTCAAGCCGGTGGCCACCATCCCCATGGCCGCCTCGAAGGGCGTGTGGGCGGCGATGCTGCCGAACGGGAAGACCGGGATCGTCGTGGGCCGTTCCAACGACGTGATCGACTGGGTCGACATGAACCCGGCCAGCCGGGAGTTCGGTGTGGTCACCAAGACGGTCACGGTCCCGAACAAGGCCGGGCTCTGCGACATCAGCCTCGGTCCCTCGGGCAAGTACGCCTACATCCCGGATCTCTTCGGCAACAAGATCCAGGTCGTGGACACCACGACGGGCCAGACGGTCTACCAGGCAGCCGTCCCCGGCCTGTCCAAGCCCTTCATGGGCACCGTGTCGTGGAACGGGAAGTGGTGGGCGGTTGAGAGCTCCGCCGGCAACGGGTCGGTGTCCTACTTCAGCCTTGCCAATCCCACTCACCCGACGCTGGTCAAGACCATCAGCCAGACGGGCGGAATGGGCCTCGGGCCCCACACCGACGAGTTCAGCCCCAACGGCCAGTACGACTTCGTGCTGGACCGCAAGTCATCGCAGGTTTCCGTGGTCGACATGAAGACGCTTCAGGTGGTCCACACGGTGAACCTTCCCAAGGGTGGCAAGCCCAGGGTGGGAGCCTTCTCCTACCACGGCAGGCGGCTGTTCGTCAGCCTGGAGGGAGTCAACTCGGTGGCGGCCATCAACACGACCACGTTCAAGACACAGATCGTCAAGGTGGGGCCGAAGCCGGTCGGCATCGCGCCGACGTTGTACTCCTGGGCGCGTGGCTGAGGTACGGGAAGCGTTCGGGCTCGGTAGCGAGGCACCCTCACCGGTGAGGCCGGGGGCGGTCGCAGCAGGGCGCTTCGCCGTGGGGGTGTCGGGTGGCGAAGCGGAGGGCGCCGAGGGTTCGCGGCAGGTTCTCAGGTCGGTCATGGCGGCTACTGCGGGCCTTGCTGCGCTGGTGGCGGCGGAGCTGTACGTCTCGGCCGGAGGAGCGCTCCACGGTGCCGGTCTGGTGGCGTCGTACGTATCGGGCATGACCATGCTGGTCCTGCCGTGCACGCTGCCGATGGTGCTCGTCATCGTCCCGCTGGTGATGGGTGGCGAGCTTCGCCGGGGCGTGGCGATGGTCGTCGCGTTCGGGCTCGGAGTCTCCGCGACCCTCGCGGTCTACGGTGCGGTGGTCGCCGAGATCGGCAGCTCTCTCGGGCTGAACGCGTCCACCCGGGCAATGTGGTTCACCGGTGGCGCGGCGGCCTGGCTGTTCGGCTGCTCGCAGCTCGGCCTGCTGAAGATCCGGATCCCCGGCGTCGGCGTCCGGACCGGGCAGCTCTCCCGGCTGCGGCCGGGACCGGTGCAGGCGCTGCTGCTCGGTGTCCTGCTCGGCAATGCCGGCCTGGGCTGCCCGTGCCCGGCGTGGTACCTGCTGCTGACCGGTGTGGCGAGCTCCGGCAGCCCCGCATACGGGGCGGCGGTTGGCTTCGCGCAAGGGTTGGGGCGAATCACGCCTGTCCTGGCCTTGGCCGTAGCGGCGCTGCTCGGAGTCGATGCCACCGCGGGCCTGATGCGCAGGCGCCGGGCGGTGGAGCGTGGGAGCGGTGCCGTCCTGGTCCTGCTCGGCTCGGCCATCGTCGCGTTCATGGCGCTGGCTCACTCCTGGTGGGAAGCGACGGTCGTACATTCCGGATGGAACCACTTCCTCTCCTGGCTGGGCGGTCCCCAGCTGAGCGAGGTGGACCCTGGCGGAGGCCCGCTGCCGGCCGGGCTCTGGTTCGCACCGTGGCTGTTCGGGCTGCTGGTCGCCGTGCCGCTCGGCGCGTTCGGGGTGCAGCGACTTCGGGAGAAGCGGTCCCGGCCGGAGGACGGCTCTCGCCACGTTGTGGGGCAGACCCCAGACGTCCCCGGTTCGTCAGCGGGGACCGAGGCGAGCGCGGGCCGATCGACCGGCGCCACGGTCGACGGACCGGTTGCGGGACCGGTGGCCACCGACGCAGGAAAGGCCACCGACGCAGCAAAGGTGGGAACATGATCCACGTCGAGTTGCTGACCGTTCCGGGTTGCGAGGCCTGTGTCGTCCTGCGCAAGTCACTGCTGGAGCTGCAAGAGGAACAGCCGGACATCTTCGTCGAGGAGGTCGACGTATCCGTCCACCGCGACAGGGCTCTGCACTACGGGTTGATGGCCTGCCCCGCCCTTGCGATCGACGGGAGAGTGGAAGCGGTCGGGGCAGTGAGGCAGGGCAAGCTTCGCAAAATGATCGCTCGCCGTCGCGAAGCGGTGGCATCCTCGGAGCCGGAAGACGGGACAAGACCCGCAGCGAGCTTGCGATGAGGCCGACCGCCTGGCTGTCGGTTGCAGCTGCGGTGGCGGTGGCGACGGGGACGGGGGCCTGGGCGCTCGGCAACGCCCCGCCAAGTCAGAGCGTGCTGGTCCTCCGCCGGGACCTGCCTCCTGGACACGTGCTGACTTCCTCCGATCTGACGGTGGGAAGCATCCGTGTGCCGCAGTCCAGGTCGGGCCCTCTATTGGCACCGCAGCTTCGGGGAATAGTCGTGGGGGAGCGGCTGGTCGAGCCCGGTCTCGCCGGTGCGCCGTTGCTCAGCAGCGAGATCCGTCCCCAGGCACAGAAGTTCCACACCATCCCTACGCCGGCTTCGGAGAACTGCACGCCGGCCCAGGGCGTCTAGCCGGGAGCACGAGTCGGGCGCCGACTGGCGGCAGTGCCGCGCTTCGCGGGCGTCCCGCTCCGGCGCAGGCAAGGTCAGCCGGTCACGTCCACCCGTCCGGACCACAGTGCGGCCGCCGCTATCAGGCCGCCGCCCACGGTTCCCAGAGGGAAGGCGTGGGACACGCCCAGCCAGACCGTGCCCACCAGGAGGACGATCGCGGGTCCCATCGGCCACCGGCGACGCCGGCGGTCCAGGGCGATCGCCGCCGCAGCGACCACCCAGCCTGCGGCGCCTGTCCACGCCACCGCAGCGACGAGCGGACTCGAGAAGAAGTGGGCCGCCGCGAGTCGCAGCGGCAGGGGGGAGACTCCCCCGGGCAGCCGTGTCGTCGCGAGCAGCCAACCTCCGAGCCCGTCCACTCCCAGGAACAGGGGATAGGCCGCCAGGTTTATCCAGACCCCGGTCCTGCGCATCTTCCTCCATCTACCGGAGTGGCTTCCCGGCCAGTCGAGCAAGGTGGCGTCCATGGCGGTCACCGCAGCTGCGAGGACCAGATGAACCGCCAGCCAGTCCGGAGCGCTGCCGATCCGCGCCAACGCGGCTGCCGAGGCGGTGCTGAAGGGAGGGTGCAGCGCCGAAGCGGCGGCGATCACGGCCGGGGGAGCCGCGCGAAGGAGCGCGATTGCCCATCTTCTGCCCGACTTCGTGTTCTTGTGAGCATTGGATGTGGACATAAGGCACAATGGCAGCCATGCGGCTCCAAGGGAGGTGGCGCCAGAACGACCGTAGCGCGCTGGGGTGGGAGAAGCGAAGCCTTCCGGCGCTCCCCGGCAGCACACCGGGCACCTGGTTGGACGCAGGCAACACCCTCGCCCTGCTGTTCCTGGCAGGGGCCGCCGTGTCGTCGATCTACCTCGTGGCCCCGCACACCGGGGCGCCTTCGAGCAGGGTCGTGGGCTGTGTGGGTGTGACGTGCCTATTGACGGCGGGCATCCTCGGAGCGCTTCGACGCCACCTGCGGCCCTGGCTCTTGCATGCGGTCCTGTTCGAGGGCACCTGCCTGGTCACTTGCCTCGTGGGAGAGAGCCGGACCGCCCTGTCCGCCGCGTGGGCCGCAGCAATCTACAGCTGGATCGCCGTCTATGCCGCGCACTGGTTCCACCGGCGGGCGGCGGCTGTCCACTGGCTCTTGGCCGTGGCCGGGTACGGCGGCGCCCTGCTGGCGACCGATCGCGAGAACGCCTTCACGAGCTGGCTGGTGGTGAGCGGGACGTTGGTCGTGATCGGGCTGGAGGTGAGCGGGCTGTCGCTGCGGCTTCGCAGGCAGGCATGCACGGACGCGCTGACGGCGCTGCCCAACCGCCACGGTCTCGAGGCGGTGCTCGCCTCCGAGGTGCGCCGGGCGGACCGAGACGGCACCGCTCTTTCCATGGCGGCCATCGACCTGGACGGGTTCAAGGAGATCAACGACACCCTGGGGCATGCTGCCGGCGATGCCGTGCTGATCGACCTGTCCCGGTCGTGGCGCGGGGCGCTGCGGCCCGGCGACTTCCTCGCCAGGCTCGGCGGGGACGAGTTCGTCGTCGTACTGCCGGGCACATCGGAAGTCGACGCGTCCGGGGTGATAGACAGGATCGGTGGTCACGGCACATGCGGATGGTCGGCTGGTGTCGCGCAGTGGATACCGGGCGAACCCGGCGAGTCCCTTCTCAGACGGGCCGACCAGGCGCTCTACGAGGCCAAAGGGAAAGGGTCCCCGTCACCCTCTGCTGCGGCCGCCTCCGACCGGAGACGGCGCCCCGGGCAGAAACTGTGCCCCGATCCGCAACTGTGCCCCGACGCGAAGCGGTCCCCCGACTCGCAACTGTGCCCCGATCCGCAACTGTGCCCCGACGCGAAGCGGTCCCCCGACTCGAACGGGTATGGAAGCGAAGTGGGGGAGCCTCGGGAACAGCCCGTCGGCCAAGCCGGGTCGGCTGGGCGGGGTACGGTGGCCAGCCACGGACCGCCCGAGCGGTTCGGCGCCGCGGGAAGGTCCTGACCGACCGAGCGCCCGAAGTTGACCGGTACCTCCCGGCCCCTGCCGAGAGGTACCGGTGGCGGACGCCGGCGGTTCGACAGCGACAGCCGGCTGGGCTCCGTCTGGACCTTCGTGGTGGGGAGGCCTCTGCGCTCGAGCAACGCCTCGAAGGATCGGATAACCCCACTCGAAGGGTTGCCCGCGCTGTCGTTGGATGCTCTCACGTCGGTCGCCTATGGGCCGGAGGCGATCATGATCGTCCTGGCAACTGCGGGCGCTGGTGCGCTGTCGCTCTCCCTCCCGATCCTCGGGGCGATCGTGGTGCTGCTTTCGGTCCTGGTGGCTTCGTACAGGCAGGTCATAGACGGGTACCCGGGCGGTGGAGGGGCGTACGCCGTGTCGCGGGCGAACCTTGGCAGACGGGTGTCGCTGCTGGCGGCGGCGTCCCTGGTAGTGGACTACACCCTCACCGTGGCGGTGTCCATCGCTGCAGGCGTGGCTGCGCTCGCTTCCGCATTCCCGGTCCTGGGTCCGTACGCGCTCTGGATCGCGCTCGCGATCCTCGGGACGATAACCGTGGCCAACCTGAGGGGCCTGGGAGAAGCCGCCCGGGCTTTTCTGCTGCCCACGATGGTGTTCATCGTGGGCCTTCTGGCTGTCATAGCGGTCGGGCTGGTTCATCCGCTCGCACCCCACATTCGCCAGCCCGGCCCTTCGATCGTGGCCAGGGCGGCCGCACCCATCGGCGTGTTCCTGATCCTGAAGGCGTTCGCCGCGGGCTGCAGCGCGCTGACTGGTGTCGAGGCCATAGCCAACGGCGTGCCGCTGTTCCGGGAGCCTCGGGTGTCGAGGGCGAAGACGACCGAGCTCCTGCTGGGCCTGATCCTCGGGACGATGCTCCTCGGACTGGGCGTGCTCGTGGTGCGGTTCCATATCGACCCTCGTCACGGCGATACGGTGCTCAGCCAGATCACCGCTGCGGCGGTCGGCCGCAGCTGGGCGTACTACACCGTGTCGCTTTCGGTCACTGTGGTGCTGGCCTTGGCCGCCAACACGTCCTTCGGCGGTCTGCCCGTACTGGCCAGTCTTCTGGCTCGCGACAACTTCGTGCCTCACACCTTCGCAATGCGGGGCGACCGGCTGGTCTATTCCAGAGGCGTGTGGGTACTGACCGCCCTGTCGGCGGTTCTGCTGATCGCCACCGGCGCCAACACCAACGCGCTCATACCGTTGTTCGCCATAGGAGTGTTCACCGGGTTCACGCTGGCGCAACTGGGCATGGTCGTCCACTGGGCACGCGAGCGTCCCCGGCTCTGGCAGAGCCGCGCAGCCGTGAACGGCTTCGGCGCCACGTTGACCGCTGTCGCGACCGTCATCTTCCTGCTCACCAAGTTCACAGCCGGGGCTTGGGTGGTGGTCGTCGCGGTGCCGCTGATAGTGGCCAGTTTCGTGATGGTCAATCGTTATTACGTCCGGATAGGGCAGGTTCTGCAGTTGGGCAGCAGTCCGCCCGTCCCAGATCCTCGTCCTCTGCTGGTGGTCGTGCCGGTCACCAACATCTCCACCCTCACAGCGCAGGCGCTGTCCGATGCCCGGGCGATGTCGGACGACGTGGTGGCGGTGTCCGTCGTGTTCGCCGAGGATCAGGAGCGAGCGTCGACCTTCCAGGAGCAGTGGACTGCCTGGTCGCCCGGTGTCCGGCTTGTGCTACTTCGCACCGAGTACCACTCCGTCGTACGACCGGTCGTGCGCTTCGTCAAGCTTGCACTGACCGAGGGTCACCATCGGATCGTCGTGCTCATACCCGTGCTGGAGCCGCCCCACTGGCGACAGCACATCCTCCACAATCAGGTCGATCTCGCGCTGAGCGAGGCGCTGCGCCACCGCAGCGAGGTGGTGGTCGCCCGGTCCGTGATGAGGATCGAGCCGCCTGCCGACGCTCACGGCCCCCAACGGCAGGACGACCAACGGCAGGACGACCAACGGCAGGGCCACGAACGGCAGGGCCACCAACGGGATTGACGCCATGTCACACGGCTGGGTCGTCGTGGGGCATGTCGGGCCGGCGCAGCAGGGCGCTCCCCGGAGGAGCGAGCAGCCTCAACGCTGCTCGGCGCACCGTCAGCTCGACCGGCAGCTCCCCGACGGGCTCGCCGTCCGCGAAGAGGATCAGCGGGCGGTCGCCGTCCACGACCACCCTGGTCCCCCGGCGGGTGTCGAAGCACGGGTCCGACAGGTGCCGGCCGACGAACATCCTCGGCAGCACGGCGAGCAACTTCGTCTTGGAGGTACGAGCGGCGGTGACCACATCCAACAGTCCGTCCTGCAGGCTCGCGCAGGGAGCCATCCTCAGTCCCCCGCCGTACACGCCAGAGTTTGCGACCGCGACGGACCACCCGGCGAACGTTCGTACCGAGCGGCCCGCGTGGTCGTCGACCACCACGGTGAAGCTAGCAGGTTGCCACCGAGCGATGACCGTCAGCGCGCTGTAGCTGTAGACCAGCCGTCCGAGTGGGAGCCGGGACCGGTTCGCCAGCTCCGACACCGCGCTGTCCAGTCCGACGCTGGCGATACCGAGGAACGGGCGGTCGCCGGCCATCCCGAGGTCCACGTCGACGGCGGTGCCTTGGACGATCACGGCGCACGCCGCCTCTGCCGACGTCGGGATCCCTGTCGCCCGGGCGAAGTCGTTGCCGCGCCCGCCGGGCAGCAGGCCCATCACGCCGCCGCCGCCGGACACCGCCGCCGCTACGCGGCCCGCCAGTCCGTCGCCGCCGTACGCAACCGCCACCGCTCCCCGCTCCACCGCCCGGGCCGCGAGCTGCTCGGCGTGGTCCAAGCTCCTAGTCCTGTTGGTGACCACACTGAGGCCAGCTGCGCGCAGCAGCGACTCGACTCTCCCGAGGTGCTTCACTGCCCGCCCTCCACCCGATCGTGGGTTCACTATCAATTCGACTTGGGCCGAGCGGCCTGCACGTTGCATCGGGGAATGGTGCCACTGCCGGGGCAGCGTGCCAACTTGCGCGCCCGTCACCGCTGGCGGCCATCGGGCGTGGGCAATCGGGCCGGTCCCATGTCGCGGTAGTCGTTCGTCTGGCGCCGAATTTCCCGCCGAGCGGCCGAGCGGCCGAATGGGCCGCCGGAGGAGCGGCGAACGGCCCAACGGGCGAACGGCCCGATCGGCGAGCTGGCCCAACGGAGGAACGGTTTCGCCCCGCAGCCAACGGGTACGACCGAGGGAGGCGTCGCCCCGGACGCCTCCGACTCCTCGGGACCCCGCGTCTTTTCCCCGAGGAGTCGGCGCGCCGGTCAAGCGGCCGGGCCGCGCCAGACGGCGACTTGGTGCCGATGCCCTCCGCCGGATCGCCGCTGAGCGCCGGATCGCCGTATCGGCCGAGTCCCCGCAAACCGGTGATCGCCGTAATTGATTGTCAACAAGCAATTGTTGTCGCTAAGCTGGGCCAGGTGCAGAGCTGGGAGCACCGTGACCTGGCAGGGCAGCCGGAGGTTGGATGGGCAGCGTGGAGAGGATTGCGTCGAAGTTCAGGGACGAGGGCCTCCGGATGACGCCGCAGCGCCAAGTGGTGTTCGAAATCCTTCAGGCGTCCGACGCCCATCCCAGTGCGGAGGCAGTGCACGCGGAGGCGCGGAAGAAGTTCCCGTCCCTGTCGTTGCGAACGGTCTACCAGACGCTGCACGACCTGGAGAGACTGGGCGAAGTGCAGCTGTTGGAACTGGGCACGGGCCAGGCGCGGTTCGACCCGGGCGTCGAGCGGGCGCACCACCACCTTGTTTGCGAGCGATGCGGGAGAGTGGACGACCTTTTCGCTGAGCTTCCTTCGCTGGAGCTCGACGCCGAGGCGAGCCGCGGATACCGGGTCAACCGAGCGGAAGTGGTCTTCAGGGGCCTCTGCCAGAGCTGCCGGGAGGGGACGGATGCCTCCGCCTGACTCGCCGGGCGCAAGTGCGGGCGGAAAGCGCCCGCGGACCCTGCTTCACCAAATCACCTACACCCATACATCTTCTCGAAAGGATGATCCATGGCTGAACTGAAAGAGTCGAAGACCGCCGAGAACCTCAAGGCCGCGTTCGCGGGAGAGAGCCAGGCCAACAGGCGGTACCTCTATTTCGCTCAGAAGGCGGACGTGGAGGGCTACCCCGATGTCGCAGCGCTGTTCCGCTCCGTGGCGGAAGGGGAGACCGGCCACGCATTCGGCCACTTCGATCATCTCGCGGAAGGCGTGGGTGACCCGGTCACCGGCGTCCCGGTCGGCTCGACGGAGGACAACCTGAAGTCTGCGATCGAGGGCGAGACCTACGAGTACACCGAGATGTACCCCGGCTTCTCCAGAACGGCCAGGGACGAGGGGTTCGACGAGATCGCGGAGTGGTTCGAGACCCTGGCCCGCGCCGAGAAGAGCCACGCCGGTCGCTTCACCCAGGGCCTGAGCCAGGTCAGCTAGCAGCAACCCGGCAAGACGGTGCGGAGCCGCCCCGATGGCGGCTCCGCAGACCTGCCATGCACGGTGAGCAACCGTCGCTTCCGCAACCGATCGCCTTCGAGTGTCAGGGACAGCATGACAACCACATACGACCCCGCCCACCCCAGTTACTACGACGAGTCGGATCTCCGCAAGGAGATGACTCGCGTATACGACATCTGCAACAGCTGTCGTCTGTGCCACAATCTGTGCTCCGCCTTCCCGAGCCTATTCTCCCTGCTCGACGCCCACGACGACGCCCACGACGACGCCCACGACGACGCCCACGACGACGCCCACGACGACGCCCACGACGACGCCGCTTCCGACCATGCCGGACCCGGCACGGCTGCATCCGGCATGGCTGCCTCCGACCCGGCAGGACTGGAGGGCCACGCAGGAGCGCTTACTGCCGCGGAACAGGACCGGGTCGTGGACGAGTGCTTCCAGTGCAAGATGTGCTACGTCAAGTGCCCCTACGTCCCTCCTCACGAGTGGGAGCTGGACTTTCCGCGCCTGATGATGCGGGCGCAGGCGCAACGGGTCCGTTCCGGTCGCGCCACGCCCAGAGAACGGCTCACGTCCAGGGTGCTGGCGAGCACGGACCTCAACGGACAGGTCGGCTCGGCGCTGGCGCCCCTCCTGAACCCTGCCATGCGCCCGGGCTCGCCGTTGAGAGCCGTAGTGCAGGCCGCGACCGGCATAGCGTCCCAGCGCCTGCTGCCTCCCTACTCGCGGGAGCGGTTCAGCAGCTGGTGGAAGCGCAGGGAGGCAAGCATCCCCCCGCCAGAGGCGGCCGACTCCAAGGCAGAGGTAGCGGTGTTCCCCACCTGCCTGGTCGAGTACATGGAACCGGCAGTCGGCAAGGATCTGGTGGCAGTCTACGAACGCAACGGCATTCGCTGCAGCCTTCCCGGCGGTGCTCGCTGTTGCGGAGCGCCCTGGCTCCACTCCGGCGAGGTGGAGCGATTCGTGGCCCAAGCGCGTCGCAATGTGGGCATCTTGATCGGAGAGGTACGTGCCGGGCGGGACGTGGTGGTGAGCCAGCCCACCTGCGCATACGTGCTCAAGCGGGACTACCCGATCTACGTCGGCACTGTGGACGCGGCCAAGGTGGCAGAGCGCACGTTCGACGCGAGCGAGTACCTGATGAAGCAGCACAGGGAGAACGGAGGAATAGACGTCGCTTTCTCCGGCTCCGTCCCGGAGTCCGTGACGTTCCATGCCGCCTGCCACATGCGGGCTCAGAATGTCGGCCTCAAGGGCAGGGATCTGATCCGTCTGACGGGGGCCAAGGTGACCGTCGTGGACAAGTGCTCCGGCATCGACGGAACTTGGGGGTACAGGGCAGAGAACTACGGCTTGTCGAAGAAGGTCGCTCAACCGATGGCTCGAGCGATAGCCAAGGTCCACAGTGAGCAGATCGCTGGAGAGTGCCATCTGGCAAACGGATCGATAGAGCAGGAGACCGGCGTCCGTCCCAGCCACCCCGTGCAGGTCCTGGCGAGGGCGTACGGCATCGCCAGCTCGTCGGAGCATCGGCGGGGGGTGCCACGTTGAGCACCCCTGGCTTCGACCGTCAGGAGGCGCTGTCGCTTTCCGACATAGCAGACCTGCGGGCTTACGAGCGGGTTCGTCAAGAGGTGCGCTCACGAGTCATCGAATTGAAGAAGTCGAGGCGAGTTCGGCTGGGCGACCTGGTCACTGTCGTGTTCGAGAACCGGGAGACCGTCCGGTTCCAGGTCCAGGAGATGGTCCGGGCGGAGAAGATGATCACCGACGAGGCGGTTCAGAGCGAGCTGGACACCTACAACTCTCTGATCCCTGGTCCCGGTGAGCTTTCGGCGACCCTCTTCTTGGAGCTCAGATCGGAAGAACAGCTCCGGAAGTGGTTGCCGGCTCTGGTCGGCATCCAGGCGTCGTTGGAGCTTCGTCTCGGTCACGACGGCGACGACGTGATCCGGTCCCGTCCGGAGCAGTCGCACGCAGCACATCTGACCCGCTCGGAAGTGACGGCTTCTGTCCACTATGTCCGCTGGTCGCTGGACCCAAGCCAAGTGGACAAGTTCGACGCCGGACCGGCCGTGCTCTCGGTCGCCCACCCCGAGTACCAAGCCTCGAGTGAGCTCGGGCAGGACGTTCGGCGTTCTCTCCTCTCGGATCTGCGCCAGTCTTGACGTCCCCTCCCACCTGAAGGTGGGACATTCCTACTGAGTGCCACATCACGCGGCATCTCTTCGGCGGGTTCCTGCTTCAGCGGGGTCTGCCTGGATCGCTCCAGGTCTTACGTCCCCTCC
>JAJYPS010000099.1 GCA_021795215.1 Actinomycetes bacterium | reverse complement strand
GGCTGAGGGCCAGCACGACATTCCCGAGGAAGGCCATCGGGACCGCCATTCGGACAAGGGTGCCACCGGAGAGCACGCCGGTGCCGGTCACCCCGGCCGACAACTGCGGTCCGCCGGCCGGGGGCCGAGCGTAGGTTTCACGGATGTCCCCGAGAAGCCCCGGCGACGCCACGGCCGCCCAGACCCACACAGCCACCAGGACGCCCGCCTGCCCGAACCAGAACAGGGACTTGGCTGCTGCCGGGTGTGCCAGGTGAAGGACGATCGCCTGCCAGAGCCCGCTGAACGGTGCTCCCGCGTTTGAACGGGTGTCACCCAACAGCGGAATGCTGCCGAGCACCCCCCAGAGGGCCGCCTGCCACGCGAAGAACACGAGCGACGGAACGATCCACGTGGCCGCACGGACCGGCGTCGGCTGTGGCCAGCCTCTTCTCCTGGCGGCCGCCCGCTCGTAGAGGTCCCCCAGGGCGATCGCGGCGACGGCGATGGTGGCGGTCTCTCGGGTGAGCACCGCCAGGGACAGCAGGGCGGCCGCTAGGCCGTTGCGGGACCGCGACACCGCCAACAGCGCCGACACGACCAGCGCCAGCTCCAGCGGCTCCGTCGTGTCCCGCGCTAGCGACATCAACAGCCCGAAGTAGCCTGGCACCAACAGACCGAGCCATCGGGTCCTCCCGCCTTGGACAGCGATCAGCGCACCCCCCCAACCCAGCGCCCCGAGCGCGGCCACGTTCACTCCGACGAGCGCCCACGGCACAAGAGCCGGAGTGCCGCCCAGCGACAGGAGCCACGCAACAAGGGGGTAACCGATCCGGGCAATCCTGTACGGCACGTCCAGGGTGATCCCGAACGCCGTGCGCGAGTAGTCGAAAGGGTCGAGCGCAAGCCGGTAGTAGAACTGCCCGTCGTAGCCGGAAGCGTGCACCGGGAGCGAGGCCGGCGCGACGGCCGGGTTGACGAAACTTCTTCCGGCGTCGACGAAGTCGGCCGGATTTCCGTGGGCAACAAGCAGCAGCCTCGCCACCACGATCGTGGAGGCCAACAGCGCCGCCACTGCCGCGGGAAGGGCGCCCGACCGGACCGGCAAAGCCTGGGCCTCGGCCCAGCAGTTGCGAGAGGTCGCCGGGGGACCAGCAGCCGGCTGTTCCGATGCAAGCCTGCTCATAGTTGCGCCGGCAGGTTTGACCACGAGCCACTGCCGCCGCGCCCACTTCTGTCCCTGCCTAAACCGATGTCCACTCCCGCTCCCCGGTCCGATCGCCAAAGGCAGGCTTCTCTCCCTTGGTCGGCTGCCTCAGAGATCAGATGATAGGGAGCTCCCCGCTTCCACCTGGGGAGCGGTGAGGTCTGCAGGCACCAGCTGCTCGTCCAGCAGGCGGGCGAAGCGGGCGGGGCGCCCTGCGGTGAACTCACGGCACAGCCTGACGCCCTCCACGTAGCAGGTTATGTAGCTGCGCCACAGAGGATCGACCAGGAAGTCGATCGCCTTGCGAGCACGTGCGGGCGACAGGAGCGCCCACCGTGCCAGCTCGTCCGCCACAACAGAGGGATCTGCACCGTCTTCGTGGAGCCTGAAGGCAGCGTTCGCCCGAGCATGCCCGAGCACCTGGCCCGCTGCGGCAACCAATGC
This sequence comes from Actinomycetes bacterium, assembly GCA_021795215.1. GTDB lineage: Bacteria > Actinomycetota > Acidimicrobiia > Acidimicrobiales > JAKAOS01 > JAJYPS01. The sequence continues at coordinate 6,978 of JAJYPS010000099.1, read as the reverse complement.
CACTTCGTCGGCCTCGTAACGAATGCCCAACGGGCGAAGGTGCTCTGCCACGACGGCTTCCGGCCGCGGCCCCAGCAGCACTTCCAAACCGAGATCGGCGAGACCCTCTGCGAGGAGGCACTGGGGAGTCCCCACGAGGAAGATGGTCTCCTCCAATTGGTGGCGACGGCGGACCAGTCCGACCTCCTTGCGGCAGTGCTCCGTATGGTGGCCGGGATAGGCCTCGTGGCTCACGAGATGGGCAAGTCCCGTCGAGAGCACCGGCAGGTCCACGTTGATCGCCACGCGACTCTTAAGGTCGCCCAGGAAGTAGTTGAAGCCAGACCACGGAGCACCGTTCACGAGCTCGAACGAGATGCTCTCGCCGTCCGGCAGGCCGAAGGTGGCAGCGGTCCTCGCCCGCAGGTCGTCCGCGAGCGAGTAGAGAGCCGGTTCCAGCTTCTCCGGCGGCACCGCATGGCTCTCCCGCCAACGACCGAACCGCTCCCGTAGGTCTCCGGTGCCCGGCATCACCTCGTCCAGCCGGGCGTGGCTCTCCACGAACTCCTCCTCGGCGTACCGCTGCGGCCTCACTCCGTAGCACGCTTCGACCTCGTCGGCGTAGGACATCGAATCGCCCGCCAGGATCCTCGCCGACGTCCAGAGGCCGACCACCTGCGCTCTCAGCCACCTGCGCCTTACCGGCTCGGCGGAAGTGTGATCTCCGCTCGGCCCCACCTCATCGTCGAGCGGCGCGCCTGCATCGATGTCGGCCAGCAGGCCTCTGGCCCGGGACACGAGCTCGCCGGGGCTCTCCAGAGGCCCCGACCGCGCCCGGGACGCCAGGGGAGCCGGACCGTAGTAGGCGTCGACGAACCCGTCGGCGTGGCGGCCGACCGCGAGGCCCAGCAGGAGATAGCGCGTCACCAACCCTTCGTCGCCATCCAGACCGTCGGTCCCGGCAGGTGAGCTCACACCGTCACCTCCACTGCGACGACATGCCGAGCATGCCCCTGCCCCCCAACCGGAGTGGGCGCAGTGGAGTCAGCCGAGCCGGTCCCGGAGAAAAGCAGTGGCCCGCTGCCAAGCCTGCTCTGATGCCTCCGGATCGTAGCTCGGTCCGGTGTCGTTGAAGAAGGCGTGGCTGGCGTCGGGGTAGAGGAACATCTCCACTTCTCGTCCCAGGTCTCGAAGTCGTTGCTCCAGCGCCTCCGCCGCAGGAGGACCCGCAAAGTCGTCGTGGCCGGCGTAGTGGCCCTGTACAGCTGCGGTCATGGCCGCGTAGTCCGGTTGCACCTCGTCCCAGGGGACCAGGCCGTAGAACGGCACCACCGCTCCCACGCGGTCCGGCCGCTGGCATGCCAGCACCAGAGCCAGGCCGCCCCCCATGCAGAACCCCACCACACCTACGCTGGTCGAACTGCTGCGCTCCGCTACCGCGTCCACGGCACCCGACATGTCCCGGCCTGCCTGGTCGAGTCGCAGTGCCATCATCGCCTTGGCGGCCTCGTCCGGCTCGTCCACCTGACGTCCGTGGTACAGGTCGGGAGCGAGAGCTACGAACCCCTCGTCGGCGAACCGCTCGCAGACGTCTTTAATGTGGTCCACCAGTCCCCACCACTCCTGGATGACGACCACACCGGGGCCCGACCCGGCCGTCGGCACAGCCAGGTAACCGGATGCGGTGCCGCCGTTGCTCCGGAACTCGACTATATCTCCCATTCGACGGACCCTACCTGCCGCGAGCCGTCCTGTTGACGGCTCGCCCGCATCGGCGGAGAGTCGTCGCGAAGTAATCTCTCGTTCATTCCTTTACCATCTTCGGTTCACTGATAGTTCCCGGAGGACCGTAGCCCGATGGACAGAACGCTCTACCTCGATGTGAACCACTTTGCGCGGCAGACCCCGTGGGCACACGCCTTCATGGCCCCGTTCGCCCTCTACGGCGGCGTGGTGGTGCTCGCACTGCTGCTGCTCGGTGGCTGGTGGCGCGCCCGGTCGAGAAGCGACGTGCCCAACGCCGTCGCCCGCTCCGTGTGGGCAGGTCTGGGAACGGCCGCCGCCGTGGGGATCGCCCAACCGATCAATCATCTGGTGGCCAGACCGAGGCCCTATGTCACCCTGCACCATGTCGAGGTGCTGGTGCCACGGGCTCACGACTTCACCTTCCCGAGCGACCACGCCACCGTCGCCGGCGCCTCCATCGTCGGGCTGTGGCTTCTGCGGGACCGGCTCATGACCATCCTCGCAGTGGTGGACGGCCTGTTCCTGTCATTCGCAAGGGTGTACGTCGGAGCGCACTACCCCGGAGACGTGCTCGGCGGCCTGGTGGTCGGCGCTGCCACCATCTTTCTACTGTGGCCCGTCGCCGGGCTCATCCTTCGGCCGATCGTGGCGGCCGTGGCCCGCAGCCCGCTGCGGTTCCTGGCCACTGCTTCGCCCTCTTCGCGTGACAGGATCGCAGGCGCCTCCTCTCCCTGAGGCCACCTGCTCCTGAGAGCTCCTCTCCTCGAGAGCAGAGGACGTCAACCGATCAAGCCGCCCCTCGCCATCGCCCGGACGTCCAGAACGGCATCCGCCTCTTCCGCCGTGAGCAGGCCACTCTCGACGACAACAGTATGCAGGTCCTTGCCCTCCGCCATCGCGGTTTTGACCACTTCGGCGGCCGCCTCGTAGCCGATGCGAGGGTTGAGGCTCGTCGCCACGGCTGGAGAGGACAGCGCGTAAGTCCGGCAACGCTCTTCGTCGGCCGTCATCCCGGCCACGCACTTTTCCGCCAATGCCTTCGAGGCGGACGCCAGGAGACGGATCGACTCGAGCACGTTCCGTGCCATGACAGGCATCATCACGTTCAACTCGAGGGTTCCCGCCGACCCGGCAAAGGCAACGGCGGCGTCGTTGCCGAACACCTGCGCCACCACCTGGCAGACGGCCTCGGGCACCACCGGGTTCACCTTTCCCGGCATGATCGAGCTACCGGGCTGCAGGTCGGGAAGCCTGATCTCCGCCAGACCACAGCGCGGCCCGCTCGACATGAGGCGAAGGTCGTTTGCCACCTTGTACAGCGATATTGCGACCGAGCGCAGCATGGCCGAACACTCGACCAAAGCGTCACGCGCACCTTGAGATTCGAAGTGGTTGCGAGCCTCCGTCAAGGGAAGGTCGACCCTCGATCCCAGAAGTTGGAGCACCTTCTGGGCGAACTCGGGGGGGGCGTTCAACCCGGTGCCCACGGCTGTCCCGCCGAGAGGCAGCTCCGTGAGCCGCACCAGGCATGATCGCAGTCTCTCCACTCCAAGGTGAACCTGGCTGGCGTAGCCGGACAGCTCCTGGCCGAGCGTCACCGGAGTGGCATCCATCAAGTGGGTGCGGCCGGCCTTCACAACGTCGACGAAGGCCGCCGCCCGTTCCGAAAGGGCCTGCTCCAGCCGACCCAACGCCGGCAGGAGACTGGAGACTACCAGTGTCGCCGCCGCAAGGTGGATCGCCGAAGGAAACAGGTCGTTCGAGCTCTGGGAAGCGTTGGGCGACCCGTTCGGGTGCACCGGGCGACCGAGCCGTTCGGCGGCCAGCGAAGCCAGCACCTCGTTCATGTTCATGTTGGTCGAGGTCCCCGAACCGGTCTGGAACACGTCGACGGGGAACTGGTCGAAGTGCCGGCCGCCCTCTACCTCAACTGCAGCTTCGTATAGGGCCTCGGCAACGTCGGCTTCGATGACGCCGAGCTCTCCGTTGACTCTTGCAGCCGCCCCTTTGAGGGCGGCGAGAGCCACGACCAGAGCTCTGTCCACCCTCAGCCCAGATATCGGGAAGTTCTCGACGGCCCTCTGTGTCTGTGCGCCCCACAGGGCCGCTGCCGGTACTCGGACGTCTCCCATGGAGTCGTGCTCCACTCTCCAAGGCCCGTCCCCGTCTCTCTCCCCGTACTGGCTGTCCCCGTATTGGCTGTCCCCGTATTGGCTCAAGCGCCACCTCCCGGCATCGTCGGCAGAAAATTGACCGTCGCAAGCCGACGCATCGTACAACCGAGCCCGACCTGCGAATTTTCCCCCGGTAGGTGGAGGATCGGGGCTGCTTTCGAACCCGAAGGAGGGGAAGAACCGGTTGCGAGGCGCGCCAAGGCAGCACTACGGTGCCGCCCCGTTGTGGCTACCCGACTGAGGTTCCCGAAAAACGCCCGGGTCCGAAGAGCTACCCGCCCCGGCGCGATGTCGACGATCCTGATCTCGTTGGCGGCGGCTGTCGCTCCGTCGTGGATCGAGCTCTCTCCTGCCGCTGCGGCTTCGCCCCGACTTCCAGCAGGAGGCGAAGCTGCGATAGGCGCGCAGATAGCCGCTCTGGGCAACAAGCTGAACGCACTGGACGAGCGCTACAACCAGCAGGCCCTGGTCGTAGCGGGGCTCCAACAGAGGCTCGACAGCAACCGAGCCGCCCTTCGGGCCGACGCGGCTCGTGTTGTGCACCTTCGCTCCCTCGTGCGCTCCGAGGCGGTGCTCGACTTCATGGACCAGGGCCAGGGGGGGAACGTCGGCGCAGACGGCGGAGGCACGGTGGCGGCCGCATCGAGCGGCGAGGCGACCGCTTCCACCCTCCGCACAGGTTTCCTGGGTGCGGTCAGCACCGGACAGGCGAAAACCGTCCATTCGCTCGAGCGCCTACAGCAGCTGCTGGCCACGCAAGGCTCGAAGGTGGCGGCCGAGCGCCTGGCAGCCCTGTCCGCGATGAGCCAGCTGGGCCAGGACAGGGCCGTCACCCAGCGAGCCGCGGCAGCGGAAAAGGCCCTGCTGGCCACGGCGCAGGGGCGGCTCGCGGCTCTGGCGGCGCAGAAGCAGGCGTTGGCTCAGGCCCGGACCACCGAGGCATCCCTGTCGAAGGTTGCGACCGTTTCCGGCGTTTCCGGCGTCTCCGGTGCGTCGGTGCAGCTCTCCCCTCAGGCGGCTCCGGCTCCGGCACCGGCTCCGGCGGCACCGGCTCCGGCGGCACCGACTCCGGTGGCGCCGAGTCCCGCACAGGGGGCGCCGACCGCTCCGTCCGCTTCGACGGTGGTGGCGTTGGCTCAGGCCCAACTGGGCAAGCCGTACGTCTGGGCCGCTGCAGGGCCCAACAGCTTCGACTGCTCCGGGCTGGTGATGTTCGTCTACGCGCATCTGGGGATATCCCTGTCTCACTCGGCACAGGCCCAGTACGACGCATCCACACCCGTCAGCATGGCTCAGGCGCAGCCCGGCGACCTGGTGTTCTTCGGGTCAGGCCCCTCAGGTATCACCCATGTCGGCATCTACGTGGGCGGGGGACAGATGATCGACGCTCCCTACTCCGGCGCAGTGGTGCGGTACGACTCGGTGGCCTGGAGAGGCTTGGTCGGCTTCGGCCGCGTCGCCTGATCCGGCCACGTCGCTGACTGCTCGGGTCACAGGAGATATGGTGCCGCGGTGCTAGCTGTGGCAATCGAGGACGGCGCCCCGGCGGTGGTGGAACGGCCGGAACCGGAACCAGAATACGGCCACATCCTCATCGCCATGAGGGCAGCCGGTCTGAACGCGGCTGACCTGCTGCAGGCTCAGGGGCGCTATCCGGCACCCCCCGGTGCACCTCGGGACCTGCTGGGCCTCGAGGTGGCGGGAGAGGTGGCGGCGGTCGGGCCGGGCGTGTCGCGGTGGAAAGTCGGAGACGCAGTGATGACCCTCGTGGGGGGCGGCGGCCAAGCAGAGCTGGTCGAGGTGCACGAGCGTTTGGCGCTCCCGGTCCCGGAGCGGTTCGGCTGGGAGCAGGCCGGCGGGTTCACCGAGGTGTACACCACGGCGTTCGACGCACTGTTCTCGCAGTGCGGCCTGAAGCCGGCCGAGAGGTTGTGCGTGCACGGTGCCGCCGGAGGCGTGGGAATGGCCGCCGTCCAGTTGGGTCTCGCCAGCGGAGCACGGGTGACGGCCACGGTGAGGCGGGCCGACAACCGCCCGGCAGTGGCCGCTCTGGGCGCCGAGGTGGTGGCGCCCGAGGACTTCCGGCACCGCGGTCCGTTCGACGTGATCCTGGAGCTGGTCGGCGGCCCCAATCTCCAAGCCGACGTCGAGTCGCTGGCCGAGTGCGGGAGGATCAGCGTGATCGGGCTCGGAGCAGGTGCCCGCGCCGAAGTGGACCTGCGGCATCTCATGAGCTCCCGGGGCAGCATCATGGGATCGACTCTGCGAGCTCGCTCGCTGGAAGAACGGGCCCTGGCGGCGCGGAAAGTGGAGGCCCACGTCCTTCCTCTGGCAGCGAAGGGAATCGTCAAGGTTCCGGTGTTCGCCTCCTATCGCCTGACTGAAGCTCCTGCGGCGTACGCAGACTTCGCCGCCGGTGGCAAGATAGGAAAGATCGTGCTCGTCTCCAGATGACCACTCCCCTTCCGCATCTTCCGCGAAAAGGACGTCCTGGGAGCGACAGCGGAAGCTGGTGTCCGGCGTGGCGGCCACCGGCCGCACGGACGACCAGCGAAGGGGCCATACTCTAGATCATGAAGCCGATACCGGTCTCGTTCCACGTCGGACCCCTGGTGGTCCACACATATGGAATCGGCCTGGCGATCACCTTCTGGTTCGCCCTCCGCTACTTCGAACGCCGGTTACGGAACAACGGCTACCCCTGGGAGTGGCTCAACGGCGCCTTCCTCTGGATAATCGGAGCGTCCATCGTCGGGGCACGGGCGGTCCACGTAGCGGCACACCTCTCCTACTATTCGACGTACCCCGGGCAGATAATCGCCGTTTGGCACGGTGGGCTCTCGTCCTACGGGGGTCTGCTCGGCGGGATACCCACCGGCCTCTGGCTCGTCAAGAAGCGATGCCCGGAGCTGGGTCTGCTGAAGGCACTCGACCTGGTGTCGCCCGTGTTGATGGCTGCCTGGGCGGTGGGACGGCTGCTCGGCCCCCAGCTGATGGTTGCCGGGGGCGGCCATCCAACTGACTCCTGGATCGGAATGTACTATGCAGGCCAGGTCGGCAAGAGGCTCCCGGTGCCGCT
>JAJYPS010000098.1 GCA_021795215.1 Actinomycetes bacterium | reverse complement strand
ATGGTCTGGTGGGCGCGCAGGCCGCTGATCGCGGCGAACAGGCTCCTCATCATGGTGTCTGGTCTTCTCCTTCCGGCCGCTCAGGCCGTGGTCGTGGTCTGGGGGCTGGAGGTGCTCGGCGCCGCCCTTGCCGGAATTGCCGGCGGCCTGCTGGTGACGCTGTCGGTGCCCGGCGGGGACAGGATGGCCCTCAAGACGACGAACGCCCGGCTGGGGATCGTCGGCGGCATCTCCATCCTGGGCACCACAGGCATTGTGCGGCCCTTCTCCACTGCCGCGTTCCGGGCATCGGTGGCGCAGCAGGTGGACGTGGCCTGCGCAGTCGGGGAGCGTCACCTGGTCCTGGCGACCGGCAGCCGGAGCGAAGCGGCCGCCATGAGGATGCTGGCGCACCTGCCTCCGGTGTGCTTCGTGGAAGTGGGTGACTACACCGGCGTCGCTCTGGGGAGGGCCGCAGCAGGGGGCGCCCGGAAGGTGACCATGGTCGCGATGGCGGGCAAGATAGCGAAGCTGGCCGCAGGTGTGACGATGACCCACTTCCACCGGTCCAAGGTGGACAACGGGGTGCTGGCCAGTGCGGCGGCGGCAGCGGGGGCGGGCCCGGCGGTGTCGGCCGCGGCCACCGAGACGGCCACGGCGCGGCACTTCTTCGAGGCGTGCGTGGCTGCCGGCGACACTGCGCCCCTCCACGAGCTGTGTGTGCTGGCCGCTTCGGTCTGCCGTGACCGCCTCGGCGGGGAGGTGGACTTCGAGATGTGGATGGTGGACTTCGAGGGCCGCGATGTGGTCGCCCGCAGCTGAGGCGGACCGGGGGACGGACCCGGAAGGCGACCCGGTGCGGCACCCGGAAGGCGATCCGGTGCGGCACCCGGTGCGTCGCCTGATCGGGCAGGGGCGTCGCCCGATCGGGACGGTGCCGCATGTGTGAGGACGACTCGACCGAGCGGCGGCGGATCTCGGTGGTGGGAGTGCTGGGCGACCGCTGGGACGCACTGGGCGAGAGGGCCGTGGCGAGGGTGGCGGAGGCGGAGCTGGTGGGCGGCGGCGCTCGCCTGCTGCGATCGCTGGACGGCGCAGCGGCAAGAGGACTGCTGGGCAGCCCGCGTCGAGGCCGCGGGGTCGACGCTCCCAAGGTGGACCTGGTACTGGGCATCGACCATCTGGTGAGCGAGCTGGAACGGGCCCGCTGCCGAGCGTGCGTGCTGGCGTCGGGCGACCCCGGCTTCTTCGGGATCGTGCGGAAGCTCGGTGCCCGTCTCGGCGCCGGGCGACTGGAGGTGCATCCTGGACCGTCGTCGGTGGCGGTCGCCTTCGCCCGTTTGGGCCTCCCCTGGGACGACGTGGCAGTCGTGTCGGCGCACGGCCGGCCACTCGGTGCGGCAGCCGACGCTGCGCGCAGGGCGCTGGGTCGGGGCGCCAGGGCGGCGGTGCTGTGCTCGCCCGGCCAGCCGCCCGAAGCGGTGGCCACCGCTGTCGGCGACGTGGCGGCGGAAGGTGTGGTCTGCTCGCGTCTCGGGTGCGACGACGAATCGGTCACACGGCTGTCACTGTCGGAGATCGCCGCCGGCCGCTGGGACGGCTTGTCGGTGCTGGTGCTGGAGCCTGCCCGCCCGGCAGGCGGCACACGGTCGCTGTGCTGGGAGCGAATGGAGCCGCCGGCGGGCACATCGGTGGTGACCCCGGCGGGCACACCGGTGGGGGCCCCGGCCGTAGGAGCGGGTAGCCCGACGCCGCAGGCGTCGCTGCGCTGGGGCCTGGCGGACACGGGCTTCGCCCACAGGGACGGGATGGTGACCAAGGCTGAGGTGCGGGCGGTGGTGCTGTCGAAGCTGGGTCTGCCGTCCGGGCCGGACCCGGTGATGTGGGACGTGGGAGCGGGAAGCGGCAGCGTCGGCATCGAATGGGCGCGGCTGGCACCCTCCGGCCGGGTGATAGCGATAGAGCGGGACCCCGCCGGCGCCGCCCGCATCGCAGCCAACGCCTCGGCGCACGGTGTCGAAGTGGGGGTGGTGGTGGGTGAGGCGCCGGAGGCACTGGGCGGGCTGCCCACCCCGGCTGCGGTGTTCGTCGGGGGAGGCGGTCTCGCCGTGCTGGACGCCGTGCTGGTGGCAGCTCCACCGGGCACGCCGGTGGTGGCCGCCTACGCTTCGTTGGATCATGCAGCTCAGGGGGGCAACAGGTTGGGCTCGTTGACGCAGGTCGCCGCGGCCAGAGGGGTCCAGCTGCCAGGAGGCCACTGGCGACTGGAGGGAACGAACCCGGTGTTCGTCGCCTGGGGCAGCGCGCCCGGAGAGCGAGACACGTGATGTCCGGACGGCAGCCGGGGTCTGCGCAGCCCCCTTCGATCGCGGTCGTGTCGCTGACACTGGCGGGAGGGCAACTGGCGGATCGCCTTCCGTACGCCCGAGCAGGTGGCGACGAGCCGGCCAGGGCGACGGTCGAACGGCTGTGGAGGCAGGTGGACGGGCTGGTGCTGGTGATGGCTACAGGCGCCGCAGTGAGGCTGATAGCTCCCTGTCTGGGAGACAAAGGGAAGGACCCCGCCGTGGTGTGCGTGGACGACGCCGGGCGATGGGCGGTGTCGCTGGCGGGAGGCCACCGGCGACGCGATCCGCTTGGCGGCGGCATCGGAGCGAACGAGCTTGCGGTCGAAGTCGCCACGCTGATCGGCGCGGAAGCGGTGGTCACTACAGCCTCCGATGCGGCAGGCATCCCGGCGTTGGACTCCCTGGCCGGCCTGGCCGCCGAAGGCGACGTCGCTTCTGTGACACGGGCGATCCTCGACGGCTCTCCGGTCCGGCTGGAGAACCCGTCGGCGTGGCCCCTGCCGGAGGCGCTCACTCGCGCGCTGGCGCTGGAGGGGAGAAGCAGGAGCACCCCTCGGCCGGATGTGGGTCCCGTGGCGGATGTGGGTCCCGTGGCGACCGTGTTCGTGAGCGACCAGGACCGGATCGCAGGCGCCCCCGGCGAGGACCGCACCTGCGGCGAGAGCACCGGCGGGGACGGGCCGAGCGGGAACCGGCGGGCCGGCGGGGAAGCGGGTCCCGTGGTGGTGCTCAGACCTGCCAGCCTGGTGCTGGGCGTGGGCGCTTCGACGGACTGCACGGCCGGAGAGCTACAGGAGCTGGTGGCCGCGAGCCTTCGATCGGCGGGGCTCTCCCCCATGTCGCTGTCGGCGCTGGCGACGATCGAGTCGCGCCGGGACCACCCTGTTGTGACGTCGTCGGGGCTTCCGGTGGTGGCCTTTCCCGCCGAGGAACTGGAAGGGGTGGAAGTGCCGAACCCCAGCGACGTGGTGCAGGTAGCGGTGGGGACGCCGAGCGTGGCGGAGGCGGCGGCACTGCTGGCGGCCGGTCCCGGAGCGGAGCTGGTGGTCTCCAAGAAGCGTTCGGCCAAGGCGACCGTGGCAGTGGCCAGGATGCCGGCACCGAAGGGCAGCCTTTCGGTGGTGGGGCTGGGCCCCGGCGGCCCTTGGCATCGGACGCCTGCGGCGCGTCGGGCGGTGTCCCGAGCGGACGTGGTGATCGGCTACGGCCCGTACGTCGACCAGGCAGGCCCTTTCCGGAGCGATCAGCAGCTGGTCCTGTCCCCCATAGGAGCTGAGGTGGAGAGAGCCCGGACCGCCTTCCAAGCGGCGGCATCCGGCCGGAGGGTAGCGATGGTGTGCTCCGGTGACTCCGGCGTGTACGGCATGGCGTCGGTGTGCTGCGAGCTGGCGGCCGACTACCCCGGCGTGTCGCTGGACGTGGTACCGGGCGTGACGGCCGCCAACGCCGCCGCTGCGGCACTGGGCGCTCCGCTGGGCCACGACCACACGGTGATCAGCCTGTCGGACCTGCACACTCCGTGGGACCGGATAGCGGAGCGAGTCGTGGCGGCCGCGGCGAGCGACATGGTGACGGTGTTCTACAACCCCCGCTCCGAGCGCAGGACGTGGCAGCTGCCAGCCGCGCTTCGCATACTGCAGCAGCGCCGGGACGGCGGGACGGCGGTGGCGGTGGTGACCGACGTCGGCCGGGAGGACGAGCAGGTCCACCTGACGACGCTGGCCGACGTGGACCCGTCGTCGGTGGGGATGCGGTCGATCGTGATCGTCGGTTCGACCACGACGACGACCATCCAGGGGATGATGGTCACACCGAGGGGTCTGCCCGACCACGCCTCGGCAGTGCCGGGGACCGTGGAGGGCAAAGGATCGCCGCACCCCGATCGAGGCAGGGCAGGCCCAGGCAGTCCCCGCCCAGATGGCCACCAGGCGGCGGTTTGGCACGTGGCGGCGGGCCGGTGAGAGTGAGACACCCTGTACCCAGCTCGGCGGACGTCCTGGTGGCGGTCGGATCGGCGGACGTCCTGGTGGCGGTCGGAGGAGGCTGCACGGGATGCGGGCTGTGCATCCCGACCTGTCCCGAGCAGGCACTGAGGCGAGCCAGGGGGGCGCCGGAGCTGGACGCCGGCCGTTGCAGCGGATGCCTGGAGTGCGTGGAGGTGTGCCCGACGGGGACGCTGGCACCGGCGGGGCACGCAGGGGGAGCGAGTGGAGCGACGGAACGGCGCGAGGGCGCCGCACTTCGGGTGGCGACAGGAGTCGTCCGTTGACGAGGCCCCGGACGGTGCATCCGATCGAGGCGGAGAGCATGCGGCGGCTCCGTCGCATGCTGGACCTGTCGCACCTGCCGGATAGTTCGAGAGCGGTGGTGGAGCGGGTGGTGCACGCCTCGGCCGATCCGGAGTACGCGGAGACGATGGTGGTGCCCGAAGAAGCGGTGGAGGCGGGGGTGCGAGCGCTCGAGGGTGGGTGCGCCGTGGTCACGGACGTGGAGATGACCCTCGCCGGCCTGCATGGCGAGCTGCGGACCAGGGCAAGCTGCTACCTGCCTCAGGCGCGGCTGTCGGACCAGCAACCGGGGGCGACCCTTTCCGCCCAGGCGATGGCGATGGCCGGAGCCGAGCATCCGCGGGGGGCGATGTTCGTCGTCGGATGCGCTCCTACTGCGTTGGAACGGCTGCTGTCGGACATCCAGCTGGGCCTCGTTCAGCCCGCGCTCGTAGTGGGACTGCCGGTCGGCTTCGTCGGAGCGGCCGAGGCCAAGGCCGCGCTGGCCGCAAGCGGGGTCCCGTTCGTGACCAACTCCGGAGCGAAGGGGGGGTCCGCCGTGGCGGCGGCAGCGGTAAACGCCCTCTACCGACTGTACCTCGACGGGGCCGCCCCAATCGCCGCTGACAGGCGTCCCACTGGCGACGGGCGTCTCACCGGTGCCGGGCGTCCCACTGGCGCCGGGGCGAAGCCGGGCCGGGATGCGGAAGGTCGGTCGAACGGTGGCGCCTGGTCGAACCGCAGCCCCTCCGGTACGGGGCTGTGAGGCCCGACGCCGGAGCGCCGGCCACGCTGGTCGTACTGGGCCACGGCTCCCGGTGCGCCGATGGGGTGGCCGAGTTCTGGGAGCTGTTGGACAAGGTGAAGGCCCTCCTGCCAGGGGTTGAGTGCGCAGGAGGGTTCATCGAGCTGGCTCAGCCCACGCTCGCAGAGGCACTGGACGGTGTCGCGGAGAGAGGTGCGACGGAGGTTGTCGGCGTACCGCTGGTGCTCCTGGGCGCCGGGCACCTGAAGCAGGACGGGGCGGACGCCGTAGCCGGCGCGAACGGCCGTTGGAACGGCTCTCCGTCGTTCCGCTACGCCCGTGAGCTGGGTGTCCATCCGTCGGTGGTGTCCCTCGCCGCGGAGCGGGCCCGCGAGGCCCTGTCGGGCGCTGGGTCGGACGGGCCGGCGGCGGTCGTGCTGGTCGGACGGGGCTCGACCGATCCGGACGCCAACTCCGACCTGTTCAAGGTGGCGCGGTTGATCGAGGACCCCTACGGGTGCCCACCGGCAGAGGCCGCCTTCGTGTCGCTGTCGCCGCCCTCGGTCCCCGAAGCGCTGGAACGGTGCAGGCGGCTCGGAGCAAAGCGGATAGCGGTCGTTCCGTACTTTCTCTTCGACGGCGTGCTGGTCAGGCGCATCTCGGAACAGGCCGCCGAATGGGCCGCCCGCAGTCCGGGCGTGCAGGTCGCCGTGGCAGCCCACCTGGGAGCGGCGGACGCCGTCGCGGGCCTGGTCGCCGAGCGCTACTGGCAGGCGGTTGCGGGCGACGTCAGGATGAGCTGCGACATGTGCTCTTACAGGGTCCGGCTTCCCGGCTACGAGTAGGCGGCGCCCCGGCGGGTGGACCGGAGGGCGTTTCCCACGGTGGTCCCGAGACCGCCCGGCGGGTGGACCGGAGGGCGCCACCGCTGGCTAACCTGTTGTCCGGTGGTGAGCACTGAGGTCCTCGAGCAGGAACGTGTAGCGCCCGTCGACGAGGGCGACCACGACCGGATGGCCCACATCGTGGTGCCGGCCTCGGCAGTGACCGAAGCCCTGATAACCGGCAAGCCGTGCACGGCGCTGTGCGGCAAGACCTGGGTACCGGCGCGGGACCCCAAGCGCTATCCGCTCTGTCCCACTTGCAAGGAGATCGCCCAGTCCGCCGGATGGCGGATACCCAACTCCTGAGAAGGGCTGCTGCCGAAGCCTCTGTTTACCGGGCGTCTGCCGGGTGTCTGCCGGTTACAGCGTGTCTGCCGGTTGCCGGGTGTCCGGTTGTCTACCGGGCCGATCCGCTGGTCCGAGCACCGGGCCCGCAGGGCGGTCAGGAGGACGCCGTGACCCTCCCGAACCCGACCGGCGTGCCGTCCGCGTACATCGACTCCACCCTGACCGGCACTCCGGTGGTGTCGGCTGCAACCACCTGGCCGTTGCCGATGTACATCACCACGTGGCCCGGGTCGGGCTCGCCGGGGAAGGTGTAGAACACCAGGTCGCCCGGCGCGAGCTGGGAGCTGCCGATCCGGACCGTCTCGTCCCACTGGTAGACGGTGTAGTGCAGCAGCGACACTCCGGCCGCCTGCCAGGCGGTCATCACCAGGCCGGAGCAGTCGAACGACGACGGTCCCGCCGCACCCCACTGGTAGGGCTTGCCGACCTGCGCCAACGCGGTCGCCACGGCGGTGCCGGCCGACGCCATCGGTGCGGGAACCGGCCCCGACACGGTGACGGGCGGCACGTAGCCGCCGCTGCCCAGCCCGACGCCGGCCGGAGGAAGCCCGGCGATGCCGGACACACCGCCCCCTCCGCCCGAAGGCGCCGACCCCGATCCGGACCCGGACCCCGATCCCGCTGCCGACCCGCCACCCCCCGCCGACTCCGCGGCTACCGCTGCCGCATGGAGCGACGCCGCCTGCTGCGCCGCCAGAGCCGCCTGGCGTCGCGCCGCCGCTTCGGCCGCCCTGCGTTCCGCGGCCAGCGCTGCCGCACGTCGAGCGGCTATCGCCCTCGCCACGTCCGCCGCGACCAGCTGGGAGATGTGCCCGTTCACTTGCGAAAGGGTGGCCTTCTGCTGGGCGACTGCCGCCGATGCCGCCGCCGAGGCGGTCTGAGCAGCCTGTGCAGCGCGCAGCTCGGCCGCCTGTGCCGCCTGCAGCCGGCTCTCCTGCGCCTTCACGGCGCTCCTGGCGGAACGCAGCTGTTGCACCGCACTCTGCTGCGACGTAGCTGCCGATTCCAAGAAGCCCACCGCCAAGCCGTAGCTGCCCTGGCTCATCTTCAGCAGCTGGTCGATCGTCGCCAACGGTGTGCCGCTGTTCTCGTAGGCGTCGACCGCCACGTGCGTCGCGACCAGCCTTGCCGCTGCCAGCTTCTGCCGGTCGACCGCCAGCGCCGCCTGCTCCACCGACATCCGCTGCTGCAGAGCTGCCTGCTGAACCTGTGCCAGGTCGTACTGCTCCGCCAGAGCGTTGATCCGGGCGTTCTCCGTAGCCAGCTGTGACGTCAGCGACGCCGCCTCGCTACGGGCATTGCCGAGGGCGGCGTCCCCCGCCGTGGCCGTCGCCACCGAAACCGGTCCCCCCGACTGCCCGGCAGCCAGGGGCTGGGCGGCGGCGAACCCGGCCGGCGCAGCCAGCAGCGGCACGACCACGCCAGCGCACACGGCAACCGCAGCGACGGCACGTGAGCACCTGGTCGGTTTCGGCTCCGAAGGACGGCGCAATGATCTCCCCTGGTGGCTGCCCCCACCTGAATTAGCACATCTGCCGGCGTGTCCAGAAAGCCCTGCGTCCGGCTCAGGCCACGGCAGGTCGTGCCCGGGCCGCACTCATATCTTCGGCTGTTCGGCGCTCGACCTTGAGGCCGGCCCGTTCCCAGCAGACGAGGCCGGAGGACCATCGCAGTCTCCGGCGACGCCGACTGCCGCCCGGCAGAGCCCCCAGGACAGGCCCGCACGAAACTGGAACGGCACGGACCGGCCGCATCGGAGCCCAGCCCCTCCGGCCCACCGGACCGCTGATAAGGTTCGGACGAGGACCGCGGACGGGCCGACGGGGAAAGGTACTGGCGTGGCACTGCGTGGCGTGATCTCGACGCTCAATTCCAGCGGCGAGGAGGCGATGGGACCCACGGTCATAATGTTCCGCCATCCCAGCGACTCCATAGTGAACGGCACGCTTCTGACGGTCGAGTCGAACCATATAGCCGTCCTGAAGAGCAGGGGCGCCATCCTGCAGGTGTACGAGACCGGCCAGTACCCCATCGAGAGCCCCCAGAGGCCCATATTCGGAGGAATCCAGCAGGCCTTTTACGGCGGCGGCAACCCG
>JAJYPS010000097.1 GCA_021795215.1 Actinomycetes bacterium | reverse complement strand
GGGCGGGGTTCGCTTGCTCGGCGTGCCCACCGTGGCCGACAGGGTGGCTCAGACGGTGGTGGCCAAGCATCTCGAGGAGCGGGCGGAGCCACGGTTCCACCCCGACTCCTACGGCTACCGCCCGAAGCGCTCCGCCCTCGATGCTGTGGAGGCGTGCCGGGTCCGGTGCTGGAAGCACGACTGGGTGATCGATCTCGACGTCCAGAAGTTCTTCGATACGGTGCCGTGGGACCTCGTCGTCAAGGCGGTGGAGGCTGTCTGTGACTGCCCGTGGGTGCTGCTGTATGTGAAGCGGTGGCTCACCGCTTCGCTGCGGCTGCCAGACGGCACCCTTGTAGAGCGAGAGAAGGGGACTCCCCAAGGCTCGGCGGTCTCGCCGATACTGGCGAACCTGTTCATGCACTACGCGTTCGATCGCTGGCTGACCCGGGAGTTCCCGGGGGTCTGTTTCGAGCGCTATGCCGATGATGCTGTCGTGCACTGCGTGAGCAGACAGCAGGCCGAAGTCGTGCTTGCTGCGATCACCGAGCGGATGGGGGAGGTGGGCTTGAAGCTGCACCCGGACAAGACGCGGATCGTCTATTGCAAAGACGGGAAGCGCCGAGGCGGCCATGAGCACACCAGCTTCACCTTCCTCGGTTACCGCTTCAGGGCCAGGAAAGCCAAAAGCAAGAGCGGGAGGTATTTCACCTCGTTCTTGCCGGCGATCAGCCCTGAAGCGCTCAAGGCTAAAGGCGCAGATCTCCGTGCGATGCGGATACATCTGCGCACCACCTGGACCCTAGACGACCTCGCCCGGTGGCTGAACCCCATCGTGCGGGGCTGGATGACGTATTACGGCCGGTTCTACCGGTCGGAGATGTCGTCGCTCCTCCAGCGTGTCAACGCCTACTTGAGGCGCTGGGCTGGGAAGAAGTACAAGCGGCTGCGGACCTACAGGCGGTTCAAGCGGTGGTGGGACGGACTGATCGATCGACAGCCCGGCCTGTTCGCCCAATGGAAGTGGGTTCACGGGATCTGAGCACGGGTGAGAGGAGCCCGATGACGGGAGACTGTCACGTCGGGATCTGTGGGAGCCGGGGGGTGCGATCCCCCCCGGCCACCCGGCGTTGATCCGGCCAGGCGAGAGATACCAATAGGGCAACCCGATACGGGACATTTCTGGGAGCTCACCGTCAGCGCTGTACAGGCCGCCTCCGGTTGTCGATGGCGATGCAGGCTGCGCCCCGAGCGACGCTTCACCACCGGCCTCGAGGCCGGTGCCCTGCGTCGCTTTTAGGTAGCGGCGCCGGACAGCCGCACTCCGACGGAGCAGAGCACGTCGCCGAACGCTGCCAGCTTCTCCTCGGGCACGAGAGCGTGGTTCCATGCGTCGCCGTCGAACTCGATGGCATCCCCGCTGAGGATGGCCTCGGTCGGGCGCAAGCGCACGTCGACCATTCGGTTGGATGCGGCGAACCGTGCGATCGCTCCTGCGTCGCCTCGGGGGAGGAACTCGTAGAAGATGACCGGCCTCTGCGATTCGGTCATCAGCTGGGCGCCTGCCAGCACCCGGTGCTCGGTCCCCTCGGTATCAATCTTCACGACGCAGACCTGCGGTCGGCCGCAGGTCTCCCAGTAGGCGTCGAGCGTGGTCGCCGGCACGTCGACTTTGTCTGCGACATCCTCTTTGAAGTTCGGATCGAGGGAACAGCTCGTTTCCACCGCGCCGGTGAAGCGGGGAACGTAGAGCGAAAGCGTCCCATCGATGTCGCTTACCGCTTTGCCGACCACCTTGATCCGCTTCGAACAGCGCTGCAGCGCCAGGTTCTCCACCAGCAGCTCCAGAACCGGCGGGAATGCCTCGAACGCGTGAACCGCCACTCTGGGCGCTGCCGCCGCGCCCGCCAGCGAGTACAAACCCGTGTTGGCGCCCACGTCGAACAGTGCTCCCCCGAACCGTCGCACCGAGCCCACCAGCACATCGGGAAGCGGCCTCTCGAAACCCAGCCAGCCGTCCCGTGCCATGGCCTCCACCGCAAGGTCGGTACCGTGGCGGCGGAGCAGCTTCAATCGCCGGCTGCGCAGTTGGCCGGGACCCGCCGGTAGCCGTACGGCGACGATGTCACCGCCGCTGCGGGCACGGTCGACTTTGTCGCAGACGGTGTGCGCTCCAACGGCTTCGAGCGACTTCGCTACGGCTGGTACCGACGCAGCCGCCTCGACCATCTTCGAGCGCAGCGTCGTTCCAGACAACTGGACCATAGAGAGATATTTGCACAATCGACCTGGACCGCGGGGACTGGACCGCGGGACGGGACCTCGGGGACGGGGACTGGACCGCGGGGACTGGACCGCGGGGACTGGACCGCGGGGACGGACGGGGCGCTTCCACGGCCGGAGGCCCTGTTCCCCTACGCTGTCGGGGGTGGCAGCCGCCCACACCGCCGACCGCAGGGTCGGACGGATCGGTCGCATATGGCGTGAGCTGATCCGCTGGGACGCTGCGGGATTTCATCCCGCCCATGCGATCGTGTCCGCTGCGGGCTTGGCTCTGCCCTTGGGGTGGGGTCTGGCGACCGGACACATGGTTGCCGCCACGGCCGTCGCCATCGGGGCGCTTCTCGCGGGTTTCGCCTCCTTTCAGGGGAACTACCGGACCAAGGGAACCACGATGGTCGTCGCCGGCAGCCTGTCGGCTGTCGCATTCGCGGTCGGCAGCGCCGCTTCCGGCTCGTTCCCCGCGCTTCTCGTCGCATTCGCGCTGGCGGGAATTGTCGGAGGCATGGCGGTGGCGCTCGGCCAGGCGGCGGCCGTCGTCGGTCTGCAGCCGATAGTCGCCCTGGCCGTCGGGAGCGGTCTGCACCGCAGCCCCCTCCAGGCTGCCGTCTCCGGAGCGCTGGTTCTGTCCGGCGCACTCGGCCAGACCGTGCTCAACGTCCTCACCTGGCCTGTGGAGGGCTTTGGCTTGGAGCGCAGCGCTCTCGCCCTGTCGTTCGCCGCGCTGGCCGACTACGCGCTGTCGCCGCCGACCGACACGGCGTCGGCTCCCGAGCCCCTGACCTCGGGGCGCCTGCTGCAGGCGCTGGCCGACCCGCAACCTCTGGGACGCCGCTCGGAGTGGCAGGCGATCTGCTCGCTCGCCGCATTGGCCGACGGCATCCGCACCGGCCTGCCCGCTGTAGCGGTCGGCCGGCGCCTCTTCCCGCCCGGCTCGGCCGAGTGGGACCGTACCGATCGGGCAATGCGCGACGTCGGCAGGTCGCTCACAGCCGCGGCCGCAGTCCTGGACCGGCGGTCCTCGGCCCACCGACGGGCTTCCCCGGCGGCCCCGCAGCCGGCCCTCGGCACGGGCTGGCGGAAGGAGGGTGACACCTCCTGCTCCAACCGATCCGATCAGTTGACGGAGGGAAGGGATGCCGGAGACACGCCTCCGTCGCTGGCCGCGGTCGACGGCCTCGTCGGCCAGGCCCGGGCTGCTCTCGCCGTCGCGTCCGGCATGGCCCGTCGCCAGGCACCGGCCTCCGCACTCAGGCACTTCGTCTCCGTACCGTCCCCGGTGGCCCCGGCTCGGTCCGGCGCAGGCTCCGACCATCACGGCGGCGCTTCCGACGCTCGTGCCCACCGACCGGTGGTTCGGCGTCGGTATGCCGCTTGGACCGACGCTCGAGCCACGCTCGCCGCCCAGCTGTCGTTGTCGTCCCCGGCCGTCCGGCACGCGCTCCGGCTATCCGCCGTGCTCGTCGCCGCCGAGGGGCTAGTCCGCTGGATCGACGTCCCGCACGGTTACTGGGCCCCCATGACTGCTGCCTTGGTCCTGAAACCCGAGTACGCAGCCACTCTGACCAGGGGAGCCGCCCGCTTCGCCGGAACGCTGGCCGGCGTCGGTCTCGTGTCGCTCGCCGCATTTCTCCTGGCTCCCGGCGGCGCCCTCGTGCCGGTGGCAGTCGTCTGCGTAATGTGGGCCGGCTACGCGTCCTTCCTCGCCAACTACACCGCCTTCACTGCCTGCGTCACGGCGGCCGTCCTGCTGCTCGTCTCCCTTGCCGGCCAGCCCGTCGCGAGCGTCGCGCCACTCCGCCTCGTCGACACGGTCCTGGGAGGCAGCCTGGCCCTCGGCATGTACGTCGCTTGGCCCACCTGGGAGGCAGACAGGATCGGCCCGGCGCTGGCCAGCATGGTGGACGCACTGTCCGCATACGGTGCAGCGCTGCTCGACGCTCTCGACCATCCCCCGGAAGTCTCCCCGGTCACCCTGTCCCGGCTCCGTCACGTCGCTCGTTCCGCCAGGAGCGACGCGGAGGCCTCGGTGGCCCGCATGGTCGACGAGCCCCAGCGTGCCGGGCCTGCAGCCCTCCACATCGCCACCTCCCTGCTTTCCCACGTGCAGCAGTTCGTCGTCGGAGCGCTGGCGCTGGAGGCCACGCTGGACCTTCGGACAGACGCTGCCGGTCGGGATGTCGCCGCCGGCACCGCTGCGATCGCCGACCAACCGCAGGCACAGTCAGGAGCCCCGCCATCTGATCCGCCCGCGGCCGCCGAGCGACCGGGAACCGCCGAGCGAGCGGCAGCCGCCGAGCGATCGGGACCGCAGCCCGCCCGCATTCTCTCCCTCCGGATGGGCCACTGTTCCGCCACTCTCAGATCGTCCACCGACGTCCCGGCGAAGGAGGCGGACGAGCTGGGGGAGGACTGCGACGGCGAAGCGGCGGCAGCCCTTTCCAGCCTGGGGGGCGGCACGGACGCCCTGACCCTCGCTTCGGTGGAGATGATGCTCGTCGCGGCTTGCCGTATGAGCCGTGCTGCTGCCGGACGGTCGCCTTCGGGGACGGCCGCCGATGCCGTTCCACCCCGATGACACCGTTCCTTCCTGCGGCGGTCCGGCCCGAGCAACTGCCCTGTGCCCAGCGCAGCCACAGTCACAGCGGGAGGAGACCCGCGGTTCCCCGCCGAGGGCAACTCAACCCGGCTCTCGCTGTGCCCTATGCTCCGCCACCGTGAGGGGAGCCAAATACGCGCAAGGCGCTGGAACGGGATTCGATTGAAGAACAGCGAGAGGTTCCGCATCGGAGCCGACGTTCGGTGCAGCGACGGGACATGCGGCCAACTGACCCGGGTGGTGATCGATCCCGTCGCCAAGGCGGTCACCCATCTGGTCATCGACCCCAAGCACCCTTCCGGACCGGCCAAGCTGGTGCCGGTCCACCTCGTCGACGACCAACCCGGTCCCGACCAACCCGGAGGCCGCCAACCCGGCGACCTAGTGCTGCGCTGCACCAGGTCCCAGATAAGCGACATGGACGACGCCGAGGAGGCGCAATTCCTGCCGGGCACCAATCCCGAGTGGGGGTACGGCACCGGACGGGTGCTGCTGTGGGCCTACTACGGGCTCGAGCTGGGTGTGGAAGGAATTGGCGGCCCGGTTGCCCAACCGGTGCTGTACGACAAGGTGCCGCCGGGCGAGGTCCAGGTCAGAAGGGGTGACACCGTCCAGGCCGCCGACGGCCCGATCGGCCGGGTGGAAGGGATGGTGGTCGACCCGGCCGACCACCACGTCACGCACGTGCTGCTCCAGAAGGGCCACCTGTGGGGACAGAGGCAGGTGGCGATACCCATAACCGCGGTGGCGGACATGGGCGACGCGATCCGGCTGTCGATCACCAGGGACCAGGTCCGGCAGCTGCCCGAAGTTCCTCTCGGCGAACTGCCCTGACAGGGGGCCAACCGCTGCACCAGCGTCTCCCGATGGCCTGCCGTACGCCGGTCTCCCTTTGCGGTCCCCACCGGCTCCTTGGGACGGCCCTGCCCGCCGCCGATCCTCCTCTGTGCCGGCCGTTCGCCACCCTGCCTCGGCCGTTGACCGACGCCAGTTTCGCCACCCCGCCTCGGCCGTTGACCGACGCCAGTTTCGCCATTTCCTAATTAAACTTCCTGGTGATCGGCGTCGATCCACCGGGCAGGTGGCACGGCGGCCTTGAAAGCGCAGGGAGCCGGGACGGCTGCGTCGAGCGGGGAGAAGTGAATGCGGCGACTGGGGAGCCGGGCCAAGGGCCTGCTGAGGGATCCGGCACGGGCCCAGGCGGTCTTCGCCGCAGCTCTCGTCGTGGCATTCCTGGAAGCGCTCAGCGTGGACCGCTTCGCTCCCGGAGGCAGGGCGGTGCTCGAGGCGCTCACAGGAGTGGCCGTCGTTGCGATGGCGGTTCTAGCCCTCGGCTCCTCACGGCTGCAACGCTGGATGCTGCACGCGTCGCTCTTGGTCGCGATCGCCGTCATAGGAACGGCCCAGACCGTGGGGGGAGGCTATGTCGACTTCGCCGAGCTGTTCATCTGGGTGGCCACTTATTCGGCGCTGTTCTTCACCCCGTCCGCGACCGTCGGCTATGTGATCCTCTCCGGCGGGGTCGACGCGGTGTCGCTGACCGTGTGCGACGTCCAGCACCCCATGCTGGCCTGGTTCGAGATCGTCGGCACCGGCATGTTCGTGGCAATGGTCGTGTCGGCACTGGTGGGGGACCTGGCCCGCTCGGCCCGCACCGATCCCCTGCTGGGCATCCCGAACCGTCGATGGTTCGACGACCAGTTGGTCCGCGAGCTCGCTCGGGCCAGGCGTTCCGGCAACCCGATATCAGTCGGCATGCTCGACGTCGACGGCCTGAAGGTGGTCAACGACCTCCAGGGCCACGACTCGGGGGACAAGCTGCTACGCAGTCTCACCGACGCGTGGGACCGGTGCTCCAGGGGCGGCGCAGACCTGCTTGCCCGCGTGGGCGGCGACGAGTTCGCCGTGTTGGCGCCAGGGACCGACGCCTCGGGCGTGGAGCTGCTGATGGCCAGGCTCGGCGAGGCGACGTCGGGGGAAGTCACCTTCTCCTGGGGGGCTGCCACCTGGAACGGCACCGAGGACGCAGCCGACCTGGTGCGACGAGCCGACCTGGCCATGTACCGAGCAAAGGCCAGCCTGGACTGCGTCGAGAGCCAGTTCGCCACCGCCGCCGGGCTGGTCGGCGCGGAGCGGTGCGGTCGGTCCTGAACAACCTTCGGCGGCGCAGGAGGAACTGATCCGAAGCCGGTGGCCGTGCCCTGCGCCGCGAGATGCACCGGACTGCAGAGCCGCAGCAGACCGTTCCCGAGCGCCCGGACGCCCGGGCATAGGATGCCGTCATGGGCACCTCCTTCGTCCCCCGCCGCCTTACCGAGTTCAGCCACGGCTCGGGGTGAGCATGCAAGCTCGCACCTGACGAGTTGGCGCAGGTCCTGCGCCGTCTGCACATGCCGGTTCATACCGACCTCCTTGTCGGACCCGACAACGGCGACGACGCCGCCGTTTGGAAGGTCGCGCCCGACCGCGCCCTTGTGCTCACGCTCGACTTCATCACTCCCGTCGTCGACGACCCCCGGGTCTTCGGTCGGATCGCCGCCACCAACGCGGTCAGCGACGTGTATGCGATGGGCGGGAAGCCTCTGCTGGCGCTCAACATCGTGGCGTGGAACACGGAGCAGCTTGGCGTGGAGGTGCTCTCCCAGGTGCTGGAGGGGGCGGCGGAGGCGGCCGGCGCGGGGGGCTGGGTGACGGTCGGGGGCCACAGCGTCGAGGACCCCGAGCCCAAGTTCGGGTTGTCGGCGGTGGGGGAGGTGCATCCCGACCGGATGCTGACCAACGCCGGGCTCCAGCCGGGCCAGGCGCTGGTGTTGACCAAGCCCCTCGGCGTAGGAGTGCTCACCACCGCCATAAAGAAAGAGGGGCCCCTCCCGGACGACGTCTACTCGGCGCTCGTCCGCTCCATGACCAGACTGAACGGGGAGGCTGCCCAGGCGGCGGTGGCCGCCAGCGCCACGGGAGCGACCGACGTCACCGGGTTCGGCCTACTCGGCCATCTCCGGCGCATGGTCGAGGCGTCCGGCGTCGGGGCCGAAGTGTTCCCCGCAGCGGTGCCGGTGCTTCCCATGGCACGGGACCAGGCTGCTCAGGGCAAGGTGCCCGCCGGCAGCAAGAGAAACCTGGCATGGGTGTCCCCGGTGCTCGATCGGGCGAAAGCCTCCCAGACCGACCTGTTCCTACTGGCCGATGCGCAGACCTCCGGCGGCCTCCTGTTCGGTGCCGAGCCCACCGCTGCACAGTCTGCCGTGGCCGACCTAAATCGAGCGGGGCACCAGGCGTCGGTCGTGGGGATGGTCACCCAGGGCGGCGGCATCTCGCTGGTCGACGGACGGGCCGTTTGACGGGTCGATGTTTCGAGCCTGCGACCATGCTGGTACGGTGCATCAGCCGGTCGGTCAGCCAGGCTTGGTGGTGCTGGTGGACGTGGACGACTTGCCCGACGGCGCAGGCGTCGTAGAGGTTGCGGGCACCGGGAACAGCGATGCCTTCGCTGGGGGAGACACCGATACCGGTTTCCCCCACCGGGAGAAGGACAGCTGTACCTTGGCCCCCGGAGCAGTCAGCGTGCCGCCCAGGGGAAGTATAGGTCCGGCCGTGGGCACGTAGAGGGTAAGCGTGCCGCCCCCGCCGGAGCTGTTTCCCTGCAGGCCCACCACGCTGATGCCGTTGATCGGCCCATGCTTCACCCGTTTCGGCGACGTGAGCGCAATCTCTTTGCTCAGCGCTCCCACTGTCAGCGTCGGTCCTATGCCCTGCGCCTGCGGAGAGCTGGCAGGGAACGTCAGCCAGCGGCCGCCGTCCTTCGCCGCCACGGCCGTGCTGAGACCGAAGTTGCCCGACAGGATCGACGGGCTGGCCTTCACGAACACCGACTTC
>JAJYPS010000096.1 GCA_021795215.1 Actinomycetes bacterium | reverse complement strand
TCCACGGCTCACTTCAGGGCGAGTCCCTGGCGTCGCCCATCGTAGGAATTGCGGGGGACGCTTCGAGTGGCGGATACCTGCTTGCCAGCGCCGCGGGCAACGTCTACAACTTCGGCACCTCCTGGTACGGCTCACCGGCCGCCGACCATACGTCCGTCAGCTCCCCGATAGTGGGGATATCCGTCAATCCGACTACGGGTGGATACCTGGTCGCCAGTGCGGCCGGAAACGTCTACAACTTCGGCGCCCCTTGGCATGGCTCACTGGCCGCCAACCGGGTACCCGTCGGCTCTCCGATAGTCGCCATTGCAGCCGACCCAGCTACCGGTGGCTACTGGCTCGCCAGCTCAGCAGGGAACGTCTACAACTTCTCCGCTCCCTGGTACGGGTCGCCCGCGTCGCAGCATGTAAGCGCAGCTGGAAGCCCCACCGTGGTCGCCATCTCCAGTTGACCTCCAGAGTTCCAGCGGCGCATGCGCCAATCGGGGTGTGCGCTACTCGCACTCAGTGAATTTCTTGGCGCAGTCCGTGAATTGGTGTGCTAAGGTTCCGACAGGTTGTTTCGGGTGTCCGGGTTATACACCGGACATCAAGGGCGGAACAGACAATCGGCTCCGGGGACCAGCCCGCGGGCTGCGGCGAGTAGCGGCTGACTATGCGTGCCAGTCCGCTCGATTGCTCTAACGGGAGGGTTGGGAACCGAGATGGCAGGATTTGGAAGGTATGTGCGGAGGAATGCTCTCCAGCTTGGAGTAGGCACGGCGGTGGTCGGGGGCCTCGTGGCAACCGCATTGACCACCGGAGGGTTCGTCAATCTGACGAGCGTTCCCTGCGGCGGCTACGGATACCTGGGCGCCAGCGGCTACGGCTACAACAACTGTGGCCCGGTCGCTCCCGGACCTGGTCCGAGCCCGACTCCGACGCCGAGCCCCAAGACGCCCGGCACCTACCAGATGCTCTCCTCCGATGGTGCGGTCTCGGGCTACGGCGGCGCGTCCAGCGCTCCGGCCGGTGGTGCGGGCGCTCCGCTGTTCAGTTCGCTCGCCAGCTCCGGCGGCATGGCATGGAAGCTGAGCATGCACGGCAACATCGACCCCGTTGGCGGCGCCGGATGGTTTGGCAGCCCGGCGTCCCAGGGCCTGGGCAACCTGCACTGGATCTCGATGGCGGCGACTCCGGACGGTCACGGCTACTGGGCACTGACGACGAACGGCAACGTGGTCCGCTACGGAGACGCCGTTTGGTCCGGCAGCCCTGCGGCGATGGGCGTCAGGGGAGTGCGGTTCGTCTCCATCGTGGCGGCCCCAGGTGGCGGCTACTGGGCGATGTCCTCCGCCGGCAACATCTTCAACTTCGGCACGAGGTGGATGGGCAGCCCTGCCGCAGCGCATGGGGCAGGGGCACCGTTCACCGCCATGGCAGCCGACGGCTCCGGTTATCTGGTTGTCAGTCAGCGCGGCAACGTCTACAACTACGGCGGCGCCACCTGGGCAGGCAGTCCCACGGCTGCCCGCCAGAGCGTGCCGCCGGTGGTCGGCATCGTGCCCGACTCGACCGGCAAGGGCTACTTCCTGGGAACCGTCCAGGGCAACGTGCTCCCCTACGGCGACGCCGGATGGAGTGGGGCGCCAGCTGCCAGCGGTGCGGGCGGCGTGCCCTACGTCAGCTTCGTCGCCTGATCCGACAGCTAGGGACGTGCTGGCAGAAGGCTTCTCAGGAGGCGGCGCCGCTGTGCTCCCGCGACACTGGTCGCCGCCTCCTGCGGTCCCACACCACGGCGGCCACCAGGGCGGCAGTGGTGGCTACCGAGACGAGGTAGCCCAGGCGGGCAAGGTGCCAGGGCCGGAAGACCGCAGTTCCCCCCCGGGCGGGTGCGGGCCAGCCGAGGTTCCCCTCGGCCAGCGGGACGGCAGCGTGGCCGTCCAGCACCCAGCCACGGGTGTAGGGCTCCGACAGCTGCACCCAGGAGCCGGGCGGGGCAGGCGGCACGGAGTAGGTGACAGGCGAGGTGCGCTTCGCCGTTTCGAGATCGGACCGTGGACTTGAGCTCGGAGCCAGGGTGCCCACAGCGGCGCCCCGGCGGGCTCTGTAGCTAGGGGACAGGAGGGCCACGTGGGCGACTTGGCCCTGGTTGGCGAGCAGGGAGCTCCATCGGGGAGCGTGGACGGCGGAGCGGACGATCTCGCCGGGAGGGCTGGCGACGTCGTTGCGGTACAGGGCGACGGAGCGGGTGTCGAGCACCCGTGTCAGGTCGGCCTGGTGGGCGAGCCAGGAGTAGGAGCGCCAGTCGATGGTCTTCTCGACCAGCACGTAGCGGACCCCGAGAGGGGCCAGCAGGGCTCCGAAGTGGCGCACCTGGCCTCCGTGGGCGAAGACGTAGGTGAGGAAGGCGGAACGGGGAGAGGTGGAAGTGGTGGGGAGGCCGGGCAGCTGCACGTTGTCTCCGGAGATGACCGGGCGAGTGAGAAGGCCGGCCGCCGGGTTGGCGATCACCCGGTTGGCGGTGTAGGGAAACGACAGGTACTGGTGCCAGGGCAGGACCAGCACCCGGCCTTGGCCGCGGCCCATGATCCGGTCCGCCTTCATCCAGCCGGAGGGGGGGCTGGTCGTCGACACGTTGCCGGCGAGGCCGTAGAACAGCAGCGGCTCGTAGACGAGGGGCAGCAGAAGCCCCAGGCCGAGCCAGGTTCGGGCGACACCCGGTCGAACGGCGCTCTCTACCAGCAGGCCAACGCCCCAGCCCAGCCCCACCGACAGTCCCAGCGCCACCAGCATGTCGAATTTCTGCGCCTCCCGCATGACTGCGAAGTAAGGGACGTGCAGGTAGGCCCAGCGGTAGAGGGGGCCGGTCGGGCCGTGAGCGCCCATAGCAGCGAGCAGTCCCAGCCCGCCCGAGAGGGCGAGGACGGCGGCTCCCTTCCGGCCGGGGAACGAAGCATCCGGCCGGCGAAACTGGTGCAGGTAACCAGCGGCGGCCAGCAGGTACATGGCGGCGAGGAGTGCAGGCCAGCCGGTGACTACCTCCTTGGCCAGCGGGGGCCCGACGCGCCAGAAGCCGTAGAGGGCGGCCACGTTCACCGCCAGACCGAGGTGCTTGTCCGGCTGGGTGGCGTACTCGGCCAGGTTGCGCAGTCCGATGTGCTGTCCGATGCCTCCTGCCGCTCCGGTCGCCAGAGCGTAAGAGGTAGTCAGAGCGGTCGACACAGTTACGACTACCAGACGGATCACGACGGTGCGGCGGAGGCGGTGGGCCAGGGCCACGACGGCGACCGGTATGGCGAAGATCCAGGCGAAGTGGGGGCTGGTGGCGACGAGCGCCGCCCAGCACAGCGCAGTACGCAGCCACGACAGCCCCTTCGCGCCGGGCAGGCGCAGCAGGGAGGCGACGGCCCAGGGGAGTATCGCGTAGCCGGCCATCAGTCCCAGCTGGCCGGCGAAGAAGCGGTCGTACACGAACGGGTTCACGCAGTAAGCGAGACCGGCCACGACTCGGGTCCCGGTGCGGCCACCGGCGAGGCTGGCGGCAGCGGCCGAGGCGACAGGGAAGAAGGCGAAGGGCAGCACCAGCGTGCCGGATCCCCCGGGGAGGTGGCCGGCCCACGCTACGACCATGTTGAGCGGCAGGGCGGCCACCAGACCTCCGTCGAGGCCGTACACCTGCGGGCCGAGGACGGGGGAGTGGGGACCCACGACGTAGTCGAGCAGCCAGAGGTAGCCGCCGCCCAGCCAGGGCAGGCAGACGGCAACTGCGACGGCGATGCCGGCAAGCCAGGGGGCTACTCGGGCGAGCCGGTCTGCGGGAGGTGCGGTGGGCGGCACGGCCTGGGTCTGTGCGGAGAGGGAAGTCACCTGACGGACCGGGTCTCCGACGCGCGCCCGGACGGCGAGGGCGTAAAGCACCGGTTGCCCGGTTGGTCCACTTTGGCGGTCATCGGGCACAGCCTACGGAGGCGGGTGGAGAGATCGGGGGCATTGGGACAGGGCGGCCTGAGCTTCTTCGTGGCCACCGCGGCGGTCAACGGATCGAACTTCGTGTTCCACGTGCTGATGAGCCGCCTGATGGGGCCGTCCGGCTACGGGGCGCTGACCGCGCTGATCAACGTGCTGATGGTGCTCACGGTGCCCATGGGTGCGATCCAGGCGGCGGTGACCCAGGCCGAGGCGAAGGCCGTGGCGCGAGGCCAGCGCGGGTTGAACGTGGGTCGGCTCCTGTGGCGGTCGGCCGCGGCAGGAGGCGCGGTTGCCCTGGCGCTGGTGGCGGCGTCGGGATGGCTGGCCGGCTACCTGCACCTGGGATCGGCGGCGGCAGTGGTCGTGCTCGCTGTTTGGTTGGTCCCGGCGTTGACCGGGGCGGTGGTCCAAGGTGTGCTAATTGGCCGGATGCGCTTCGCCCCGGTGGGCGTGGGCCTGCTTGCCGGGTCCGGCATCGGGCGCCTGGTGCTCGGCGCGGGGCTGGTACTGGCTGGCGGCGGCGTGGCGGGAGCGGTGGCCGCGTCGGTGGCGGGCCAGATGCTCACGACGGCGGTGTTCGCTTGGGTGCTGCGCAGGGATCTCGTGCGCCGGAAGGATTGTGTCGGGGGCAGGCTGGCGGTGCTGGATGGCCTGGCCTCGGTGGTCGCTCTGGGCGGCTACTGGGTGCTGGCGGGCGTGGACGCCTTCCTGGTGCGCCACCTGCTCCCGGCACATGAAGCGGGTATCTACGCGGCGGGGGCGACGGCGGGCCGGATAGCGCTGTTCCTGCCCGGCGCGGTGGCGATGGTGTACTTCCCCAAGTTCGTATCCGGCCGTGGGGCAAAGCTCCAGCGGGATCTGGCCGGCTCGCTTGCGGCGGTCGGCTTTCTGGCCGTCTCGGCCGCCGCCGGGATCTGGCTCTTCGGGCGGCTGCTGACCCGGGTGCTGTTCGGCGCAGCGTATGCCGGGGCCGTCCCGGTGGTGGAGGTGCTCGGCGTGGCGGGAGCATTGCTGAGCCTGGTCAGCCTGCTGATGTTCTTCCATCTGGCCCGGCGGTCGGTTTTCGCGGTGGTTCCGTGGGGCGGTGCAGGGCTGGCTGCGATGGGCATCTCGTGGTTCCACTCGAGCTCGATGCAGGTGGCGGCGGTGATGGTGGTGGCGACGGGCGTCGCGTTCGTGGTCTCCCTGGCGGGGGCACTCCCGGCGCTGGCCGGAGTGGAGGAGGTGGGACCAGGCGGGGATGACGGCGAATCCGTGCGGCCGGGCGGTGCGTTGCTCGGTGGCGCTCCTGCGGAAGTCGAGCTGAGCATCGTGGTTCCGTTCTACAACCCCGGCCCTGCGCTGCGCAGCCACGTGTCGGAGGTGACACAGGTGCTGGAGTCCGAATCGGTGAGCTTCGAGGTGATCGCGGTGGCCGACGGCTGCACGGACGGCAGTCCCTCGGCGCTGCGAGGCCTGCGCCCGGACGTGCTGCGCTGCATCGAGCTGGAGCAGAACGGCGGCAAGGGCCACGCGCTGAAGGTGGGCCTGGGAGCAGCCCGGGGCGAGTACGTGGGCTTCATCGACGGCGACGGGGACATCCCGGCGGAGCTGCTGGCGAAGTTCGTCGAGCTGGTTCGGACCCGCCGGCCCGACATAGTGACCGGCAGCAAGCGACACCCCGACTCCAAGGTGGTCTACCCGCCGCTGCGCCGGGTGTACTCGTGGGGCTACCAGCAGGTGCTGCGGACGCTGTTCCAGCTCGACATAGCGGACACCCAGACCGGCGTGAAGCTGATCCGCCGAGAGGTGCTTGCGGCGGCGCTGCCCAGGATGATCGAGAAGCGCTACGCGTTCGACCTGGAGCTATTCGTGGTGGCGAAGCACCTGGGATACAGGCGGTTCGAGGAGCTTCCGGTGGTGATCAGGGAGCGGTTCAGCTCGACGGTGTCGCTGAGGGTCGTGAGAGGGATGCTGCTCGACACGCTCGCCATCTTCTACCGGCTGCACGTGTTGCGGTGGTACAGCGGTGAGCAGGGATCGGCCGGGGTGGCCGGGGACTCGGCCTGCCAGTCGGGAACGCGTGGGGCTGCGGTACTGGAGGGGGCGGCGTGAGGATACTGGTCTACAACTGGCGGGACCTGGCGCATCCGTGCGCAGGCGGCGCCGAGGTCTACACCGACGCGGTCGCGGCCGAGTGGATCAAGATGGGCCACTCGGTGACCTGGTTCTGCGCTGCCGTCGAGGGCCATCCCGAGCGTGAGACTTCCCCGAAGGGCTACGACATCGTGCGCCGGGGGAGCAAGTACAGCGTATACAGAGAGGGCCGCCGCTTCTGGGAGACCGAAGGGGACGGCAAGTTCGACCTGGTTATTGACGAGGTGAACACCAAGCCCTTCGGCTGCCCCAAATGGGTGCACGGCACGCCGGTACTTGGTCTGATCCATCAGGTCGCAAAAGAGATCTGGCACTACGAGGCGCCGTGGCCGGTGTCGTGGATCGGACGATACTGGCTGGAGCCCAGGTGGCTGAAGGCGTTCCGGGACGTGCCTGTAGTGACTGTGTCGGAGTCCTCGCGGCAGTCGCTGGAGGAGTACGGCTTGCGGAACGTGAGCGAGGGACCGGAAGGGTACGAACCGCCGATGGGTCCTGCCCCAAGCGTCACGAAGGCTCCTCCACCTACGATCGCCTTCGTCGGACGGCTGTCGCCGAACAAGCGGCCAGATCATGCGATCGAGGCATTCCGGTTGCTGCGCAAAAGCATCCCGGATGCCCAGATGTGGGTCATCGGTGACGGGCCGATGCTGCTTCAGTTGATCCGAAGCGCGCCGGAGGGCGTGACGTTCTTCGGCCGGGTGGACAACGAGCTGCGGTCGCGGCTGGTGTGCACGGCACACGTGCTCATTGCTACTTCAGTGCGGGAAGGCTGGGGGCTCGTAGTCACGGAGGCAGCGGCGCTGGGCACGCCGACCGTTGCCTACGACGTGCCTGGGTTGCGGGACTCAGTGACGGCGTCGGGAGGAGTGTTGGTCAAGGAAAGTTCCCGACGCTCCCTGGCACAGACGCTAGTGAAGTTCGCCAGAGGAGAATCAAGCAAAAGCGATCGATTGGTGCCGCGTGTATGCGGAGTGAACACATGGCAGGTCACCGCAAACTCCATCTTGAGCGCTGTGCTTAGCAGTCCCGAGGCTGGAGGGGCCACCACCGACGGTTGGTGGATGGTCCTTGGAGGAGCCTCCGAAGCTCAGATCGACAGCGAACTTCGATGCCCATTAATCGCGACATTCGGTGACCCCTGACAGGGTGTGCGGCAAGAGCTTCGTGGCCTGCGCCCTGGCCAACGCGCCGCTCCGAGGAGGCCACACCGCCCTCTACTGGCGCACCCCACGCCCGAGCGAGGAACTGGCCCGAGGCCGGGCCGACGGCCGTTACGTGCGCATCCTGGCGGCTCTGGCCCGGACATCGCTACTGCTCCTCGACGACTTCCTGCTCACCCCCGCCTCCGTCGAGGTCTGCCGGGATTTGCTCGAGGTCATAGAGGACCGCACCGAGCGACGAGCCACCCTCGTCGCCAGCCAGATGCCCCTCGACAAGTGGTTGGCCGCCATGGCGGATCCGACTCTGGCAGAGGCGATCCTGGACCGTCTCTGCTAAGCCTCGCACCGCATCGCCCTCACAGGACCCTCGATGCGCCGCCGCGAAGCGAGTGCAGCCGAGCAGTGAGCCCCTGGAGCCTCCCCTCAGGCACCGCCGCCCGGCGATCCCATGCACGCCGACGGCCACGATCATGTAAACAGGCCCAATGAAAGGAGGTCGTCACCAACACCGGCGCCAGCACCGCACACCCGGTCACTTTCGGCCGGAACAGGCGGTCACTTTCGCTGGAATGCTCACCAATGCCACACTCGTCGAGCAGCATCTTGCCGAACTCGACGACCTCGTGCATCAGGTGACCGAGCGCATCCTGGCGGCGGATGACGGATAAGCGCAATTCACCCCACGCCTACAAGTACGGCGACATTCCTCGTCCCACCTAGGGAAAGGGCGTCATGAATCATCGCCGGTCCACTTGGACCTGTTGCTCTGCCCCAAAGAAGCACGCGAACGTGCCCCGAAGATCATCTGATTGGCAAAGATCTGCGGCCGGAGTCGCGTCATTGTCTGGAACCTGCGCCCTCCGTAGAATGTCAGCGGTCCCACGAACCGCTGGGCGATAATAGCGAGCCCAGCTTGCTCCAATAGTTCTCGTCCAGTTCGGATCGTGAAGAAGCGGACGTGCGTCCGATCGAAGATTCCGAAATCTTGGTACCGCCAGATGCCACCGGTGATTCGCAGACGAGCTACAAGCGACACAATATTCGGTAGCGATACGATAATGGTTCCATTGGGAGCGAGCAGAGTCCGGTACCGTTCGAGAACTTCGAGCGGCTCCACCATGTGTTCCAGTACGTCCCCGAAAACAATGTGATCGAACTCACGTTCACGCCCTATTGCAGAGAGAGCAGCCATAGCGCTGTCCACGGTGATGTCGAAACCGAGCGCTGAAGCCTCCCCGGCGGCATCAGGATTTCGTTCTACGCCGACACAGTGGCAGTTCTTGGTGCGTCGGAGGGACTCCATCAGATATCCGGAAGCGCACCCTACATCCAGCACTCTCGTACCAAACCTTACCATCTCCATGATGGCCTGGTGGGAACCGTACCCCCGGCGGTTGAAACTATAGTTAAGGTTAGGGTTCGCCATCAAGACTTCCGGTTGTCCCACTTCAATGACCGGCCGACGTCAGCATCCCAGCCCTCGGATACCCATTCTTGAGCCGAGAACGCGACTGTCGCAGACTGCTGGGACAACATCAGTCCTCCGAATGACGTCCCTAGCACCCTCTGATCCGTGAGTCCCTCCCGTAGACGACCG
>JAJYPS010000015.1 GCA_021795215.1 Actinomycetes bacterium | reverse complement strand
CCGTCGAGGCGCTCCCCGACGAGGCCGCGATCTGTGCCATCACGCTCGCCGAACTGACCGCCGGTCCGCATCTCGCCTCCACCGGGGACGAACGGGCGCGTCGACAAGCTCGCCTGCAGCAAGTGGAGGCAACCTTTGACACCATTGCCTTCGATGCCCCCGCTGCCCGCAGCTACGGTCAGGTCGTCGCCGCAGTCGTGGCAGTCGGTCGTTCCCACCGTCGCCGAGTTGCCGACCTGCTCATCGCCGCCACGGCCCACGCCAACGGACTGCCGCTCTACACGAGGAACCCAAACGACTTCGATGGCCTCGGGAGACTGATCGAGATCATCGGCATCTGAATTGCGACCGGTTCGGCTTTGCCGCCCGTGACGAGCGGTCCGATCGGAGACCTACGGTCGTCGATTTCGTGGGCCGGGAAGGATTCGAACCTCCGTAGGCTGTGCCGGCAGATTTACAGTCTGCTCCCTTTGGCCGCTCGGGCACCGACCCAACGACGGTCAGGATAGCGTCAACTCATGCCTTCATTCGACGTGGCATCCGAACTGGACATCCAGGAGGTCCGCAATGCTGTGGACCAGGCGAACCGAGAGGCCGGCACCCGGTTCGACTTCAAGGGGACCGATTCCGGCGTGGAGCTGGGGGACGGCGAGCTGCTGCTGCGCTCGTCCAGCGAGAGCCGCCTGCGGGCGCTCGTCGAGGTGCTCGAGGAGAAGCTGGTGAAGCGGGGCGTCTCGCTCAAGGCGCTGGACTACGGCAAGGTGGAAGAGGCATCGGCAGGGCGTGCCCGGCAGAAGGTGACCCTCAAGCAGGGCATCACGGCGGAAAAGGCCAAGGAGCTGAACCGGTTCGTCAAGGACCTCGGGCTGAAAGGCGTATCGTCGCAGGCCCAGGGCGACCAGTTGCGAGTCACCGCCAAGAAGCGGGACGACCTGCAAGCCGTGATCTCGGCCATGCGGGAGGCCGACTTCGGCGTCCCCCTGCAGTTCGTCAACTTCCGGTCCTGAGGCGGCGGGCCGCCTCCTGACGGTCCGCTCCGGTGCCCGAGCAGGGTACCGCCGCCAGCCGTGACCGGACGCAGCGCTGCAGTTGGCGACGCCGACCACCGTCATCTTGGCAGAATGGGACGCGTGACAAGCGCTCCGGAGCCGGCACAGATCGACGTGCCCCTTGGGGGGCGGGTCGTGGTGGTGGGGCCGATGCTCCTGGGCACGGCGCCCAACCGAAGCTCCGCCGAGAACATCGGCGAGCTAACCCGGTTGCTCGGAGGCTGGGAGGGCCCGGGCATCCTGATCTTCGCGGGGGATCTGGTGGACCTCCTGTGCAGCGGGTCCGAGGACGCCTCTGCCATCCTCCGCAACTATCCGCGCCTGACCGAGGCGCTCGCTGCATTTGCGGCGAAGCCGGGGAGAAAGGTCGTATGGCTGCCTGGCCTGAGGGATGCTCGCCTGGGATGGGACGCCGACACGGCCGCAAGTGCCACTCTCGCCACTCATGCCGAGATCCTGCCTTCGGTCCGGCTCGAGATGGACACCGCCGCAGGCTGTCGCAGTGTCGTCGTCGAGCCCGGCACCCGGTTCGACCCTCGATCCGCGGGTGACGGTCGGCCGAGCGACACCCCCCTGGCCCACCATCTCCTGACCGAGGTGCTGCCGAAGATGGGCAGGGCCAGAGACGGCTGGCTGGAGGGGATCGACCGCTTGCCCGAACCGTCCTCGCTGCCCCGCTTCTTGGTCTCCCGACTCCTCTACCGCCGGCTCGCCCGGTACGGATGGCTGCTGTTCGTGCCGCTGCTCGCCGCGTTGGCCCTGAAACTGCCCCTCGCCTACCTGATCCCGGTGGTGGGACGGCGTGTCCATGCGTCGGTGTGGCCGCTTCGGGCAGCCGTCATCATGGGGACGACGTTGACCGACCTCCTACTGGTGCTGGTCGGTGTGGCCCTGGTCACTCGCCGGGCGTGGGGTGCGGTCAGCGGTTTCGACCAAGCGACGGCCACGTCCGCGGCGAACGACGCCGCCCGCGCCGAAGCTGCAAGGCTGGTCACGTCAGGCATAGCCGGCCTGGTGACCGGGCACACTCTCACCTCCGAGCTGCGATCGCTGGGCCCGGGCTTCTACGCCAACTGCGGGGCTGCCACGGACGTGCTCGCCGAGAGGCCCGCACGGCTGGCGCTGCCTTCGGTGTTCTCCAAGGAGAGGCGCTGCGGGTGGGTGGAGCTGGAGGGCGGCGCGGAGCTACACGTCAGGCTGCTGTACTCCGCCTCACCCTCCGCCTCACCCTCCGCGTCGCCGACCATCGTCGAGCGGCTGGTGGCACGGCGCCGTGGCACCTCGCCGACTGCCGCCCCTGCGAGCGCCTACGCGGCATCATCTGAGCGGCTGGGCATCGTGGCCTCCTTCCCCCACGGCCCCTGGTGGCCGCAGCAGGTGCCGCGCTCCTTGCGGGACCGGAGGGTGCGCCGGACGGCCGCCGGCGCAATTGCGGCCGCAGGACTCCTGGACCTGCTCAGTGCGGTGACGCCGCCGCTGCGGGCCAGGCTCGCGGCGCTGCGGCACCTGATCCCCCTCGAGCTCTCCCAGGCAGCAGCCGCACTGGTCGCCCTGGCCGGCCTCGCCCTGCTGGCGCTGGCCGGCGGCATCCGCCGAGGACAGCGCCAGGCTTGGACGATCGGCGTCTCGCTGCTCGCCGGTACGGCCGTCCTCCAACTCGTCAAACGAGCCGACTTGGTCGAAGCGGCCATCGCGGCATCCATTCTGGTGTTCCTTCTCAGGCACCAGAGCTCCTTCGGGGCGGCCACCGACAGACCGTCACTCCGTCGGGGCTTCCTCGGACTCGTCGTCGGCGCCGCAGCGGCCACTCTGCTCGGAGTGGTGGGGATCGAGACCGACTTCGGCATCGTGGACAAGCTGCAGCACAGGCCGGCATCGATGCCCATCACCACCGTCCTGCTGGCGGTGGTCGAGCGCCTGGCCGGCATCACGAGCATCGACCTGCCTGGACGCATCGACCGGTTCCTCAGCCCTCCCCTCCTCGCCGTGGGTATCGGCCTGGCGGCATGGGCTCTGTTCCTTGCGTTCCGGCCGGTAGCCGCGCGTCGTGGTCAGCACGACGGAGGCCTCACCAGAGCGCGAGAGCTTGTCGAGCTGCACGGAAAGGGCACGCTCGACTACTTCGCCCTGCGAGCGGACAAGCGCTACTTCTTCCACGGAGCTTCGGTGGTCGCATACGCCACGTGGGGAGGGGTCTGCCTCGTCTCTCCCGATCCGATCGGGCCGGATGCCGAGCGGGACGTCGTGTGGGCGGCGTTCCGGCACATGGTGGACACCCAGGGTCTCGTGCTGGGCGTGCTCGGTGCGGGCGAGGACTGGCTCCCGGTATACCGATCGTCCGGCATGCACGACCTCTACGTCGGCGACGAGGGAGTGGTCAGACTGGACCGCTTCTCCCTCGAAGGCGGCCGCAACAAGGGACTCCGTCAGGCGGTCAACCGAATCTCCCGCCACGGCTACACCCTCAGCTTCCACGACCCCTCCAAGTTGGATGCCGAGCTGATAGGTCAGCTGCGGTCGATCATGTCGGGTGGCCGGCGGGGCGAGGTGGAACGCGGCTTCTCGATGACGCTCGGGAGGATCTTCGAGCCCGACGACCGGGGTCTGATGCTTGCCGTTGCTCACTCGCCGACCGGTCAGGCGGCGGCATTCTGCCAGTACGTGCCCGCCCCGGGAATCAACGGGTACTCGCTCGACCTGATGCGCCGGGACGAAGGCGACCATCCGAACGGCCTCGTGGACTTCGTCGTGGTGGGGACCATCAACCATCTGAAGGAGATGGGTTACGAAGCCCTGGGCCTCAACTTCGCCACCATGCGTGCCGTGCTGGCCGGCGAGGCCGGTGAATCGCTCAGTCACAGAGTAGAACGGTGGCTGCTCAAACGGATGTCCGGCTCCATGCAGATCGAGTCGCTGTGGAAGTTCAACTCCAAGTACGACCCGGAGTGGCAGCCGCGATACGTGGTCTACGACTCCCCGGAGCACTCCCTGGCCGTGGCGATGGCCATTGCCAGGGCGGAATCGTTCTGGGAGCTCCCTGTTATCGGCCGGTTCCTCAGCCCCTCCAAGTTCAAGGAGTTAGCCACCCCGCATTGACTCCTGTGGTCGATCCCGTCGACCACGGACCCGGTGTCAGAACAGCAGAGTCGATCTCTGCGCCAGTTCCACCAACGGACCGGCCCAGATGCCGAACACGACCGTGACCAGAACGCACGCACCGATGGCGACTGCCGCCATGGCCGGAAGAGCTGCCTCCGAAGCGGCCGGAGGCTGCTCGAAGACCCCCCCGAGTGGTCCCTCCTCCGGCGCGGAGCCTTGGGGCAGCTCACCACCTCCAGTTCCAGCCGGCACGACTGCAACGGGGGAAGCGGCGCCCGCGACAGAGATTCCAGGTCCAGCCAGGATGGGCTGAAGGATGCTCCGCCGCCGGGCTTCTTCTGCCGGTTCTCTGCTCAGGGGTGCCACCTGCACGCCCGTGCCGTACATGACCAGAACCAGACGGAGATAGAAGAACGCTGCCACCACGGCCGACAGCATCGCCAGAGTGGCCAGCACGTAGAAACCTCCCGAGACTGCCGCCGCCAGCACGTAGAACTTGGCCAGGAAACCGGTCGTGAACGGGATGCCCGCCTGAGCAAGCAGCAGGACGGTGAACGAAAGGGCCAGGAAGGGGCGGCGCCCGGCAAGACCTCTGAAGTCCGAGATGGCATGGTGACGATCCCCCAGGCCCGCCAGCACCGACACGACGGCGAAGCTTCCGATCACCATGAACGCGTAGGTGAACAGGTAGTACTCCGCCCCCGAAGCCGCCTGCCGGGTACCCGATTCCACTCCCACCAGGATGAAGCCCACATGACTGATCGACGAGTAGGCCAGCATCCGCTTCACGTCGGACTGCATCACCGCCAGGATCGCCCCCAGCGCCAGGCTGGCCAGCGCAAGCCCGTAGACCACCGGCTGCCAGTCCAGTCTCAGCACCGAGAAGCTGCTCAGCAGCACTCGGACGAGAGCGGCGAAGCCGCCCGCCTTGGCGACCGCTGCCATATATCCCGACACGGGGCTCGGAGAGCCGTCGTACACGTCGGGGGCCCAACCGTGGAAGGGGACTGCTGCCACTTTGAACCCGAGCCCGACCAGGATCAGCATCATGCCCGCCAGCAGCACGCCGTTGCTGACCACCACCTCGGTGGAGAGGAACGCAGCTATTCGGCCAAGGTTGGTGGAGCCGGTGGCACCGTAGGTCAGCGCTATCCCGTAGACGAGCAGTGCCGAGGAGAACGCGCCCAGCAGGAAGTACTTCATCGCCGCTTCGCCGGACTCCTCCCGCCGGTGGTTCATCGCAGCCATGACGTAAAGGGCTATCGACATGATCTCCAGGCCGAGGAACAGCACTATCAGGTCGTTGGCAGAGGCCATCAGCATCGCCCCGGAGCCCGACAGCATCGCCAGAGCCTGCATCTCCGGCCCCTTGTCGCCCTCCCGCTCCAACCAGCCGTTGGCCACAAGAGCGAACAGCAGCGTGGCGGCCGACACGAGCAGCAGGAACACGGCGCTGAACCCGTCGACCGCCAGGGAACCCGACAGGCCGGCATACGGTCCGTGCGTGGTGACCCTCTGCCACAGCACGAACGACGCCACTCCCGCCGCCGCGGAAGCCACCACCGTCACTGCAGTCCAGACGATCTGCGGCGCCCTTCGCACCGTCATGGCCGATGCGGTCAGGATCAGCATCGCCGCGCCGATCAGGATCAGCTCCGGCATCAGGGCGCCGTAGTCGACGTGGGGCAGCACGAGCGGCCCGCTCGGCACCGAGGCGATCATCGCTGTAGTCGCCGTAGCGGCCCTCGCGGCAGCGGGCATCGTCACCGGAGCCGGGGTCATGGCCGAGCCCCGGCCGGGGATGCCGTCGCCAGTACCCTGGCACCCTCTCTGGCCACCGTCGGCTGCCGGTAGTGGGCGCTGGCGTCCACGTGCGCCATCAACCGGTCGACGCTGGGAGTGATCCGGTTCAGCAGCGGGGCCGGGTAGACGCCGATGCCGACTATCAGCAGCACCAGCGGAGCTAGAGCAGCTCTTTCCCTCCACGAGAGGTCCGGCAGCGGCCCGTCTCCTCCGCCAGGTGGCCCGTGGAACGCCCTCTGGTAAGCCCACAGCAGGTACAACGCTGCCAGCACGACGCCGACGGTGGCCACCGACGCCCACCATTTGTGGGTGAGGAACGCACCGGTGAGTATCAGGAACTCGCCGACGAAGCCGTTCAGCCCGGGTAGCCCGATGGAGGCCATCATCACCACCGTGAACACAGCGGCCATGACCGGCATGGACTTCTGCATCCCGGACAGGTTGTCCGCCTGCCAGGTTCGGCGCCGCCGGTAGATCATGCCTATCAGCAGGAACAAAGCTGCCGTGTATAGGCCGTGGTTGGCCATCTGCAGCACGCCGCCCGACAGACCCTGGGTGGTGAGGGCGAAGATGCCCAGCACGATGAAGCCCAAGTGCGACAGCGACGAGTAGGCCATCATCTGCTTCAGGTCGCTCTGTCGGGCCGCCACCACCGCGCCGTAGAGGA
Source organism: Actinomycetes bacterium (assembly GCA_021795215.1). GTDB lineage: Bacteria > Actinomycetota > Acidimicrobiia > Acidimicrobiales > JAKAOS01 > JAJYPS01. The sequence continues at coordinate 29,832 of JAJYPS010000015.1, read as the reverse complement.
TGCCGATCACCGCGAGTGCGATCAGCACCGGGGCGAACCGCAGGCTGGCCGAGGGGAACAGCTCGAGATCGAACCGGATGATCCCGTAAGAGCCGAGCTTGGCCATGATCGCCGCCAGGACGACCACCCCGGCGGTGGGCGACTCCCTGTAGGCGTCGGGGGACCAGGTGTGGAACGGGAACACCGGCGCCTTGACCGCGAACGCCGCAGTGAACGCCGCGAACAGCAGCTCCGCCGTACCGGCTCCGAACCCGGGGCGTGCCGCCAGCGCCGGCAGCGCGAACGTCAGGTGACCTGTCGCCCTCCGGTGCAGGAACGCCACTGCCAGGATGCCGATCAGCAGGAACGCCGACCCGAGGAACGTGTACAGGAAGAACTTGACAGCAGCCGCGCCGGCTCTGGAGAACCCCCATCCGCCGATGATGAAGTAGGTCGGGACCAGGGTCAGCTCGAAGAACACGAAGAACAGGAACAGGTCCAAGGACAGGAAGCTGCCCATGCAGGCCGACTCCAGCAGCAGCATCCAGGCGAGGAAAGACCTCTCGTTGCGACGCTCTCCCGCACCCCCCAGGGCCACGGGGAACACCAGGGCGGTAAGGAGAACCAGCAGGAGGGAGATGCCGTCCACTCCCACATACCACGAGATGCCGAACGGCCTGATCCACGAGTGTCGGGAGACCATCTGGAACCCACCGGGGCCGACATGGAAGGCTGCCGCCATCGCGGCGGCGACGATCAGCGTGGCCACCGATCCGGCGAGCGCAAGTGCCCTCGCCACCTTGGCCAGGGACTTGGGCAGGGCAGCTACGGCGACGGCGGCACCGGCGGGGAGCAGGACCAGGACGTCCAGGTAGGGGAAGTGGGTCACAGCGGCGTCCTAGTGATCGCATAGCCCAGCAGCACTGCAGCCCCGAAAGCGATCAGGAGCGCGTAGTTGCGCACGTAGCCCGACTGCACCCGCCGCAGCTTGGCGCCGGTCGCCTCGATTGTCGTCGCCACACCCTGCACAGCGCCGTCGATGAGACCTCGGTCGAACGTCGTGGCGGCGAAGCCCGCCAAGGTGCGGCCCGGCACCGCCACCAGCGCCTCGTACAGCTGGTTCAGCCCCCATCCCAGGTACAGCAGGCGGGGCTCCAGCCGCGGGTGGGCCCTGCCCCCCCTCCAGAGAACCACCGCGGCTCCGACCCCGATCAGGGCGAGCACCGCGTCGGCCGATTCGAGAGCCAGCCTGGTGGCGGCCGGCAGCACGAGAGCTCGCTGGTGAACCAGCATCGGCGAGAGCCACGCAGTCAGGAATGCCACGTGGCGCAAGGGCAGGTCGAGCAGACCGCCCAGCGTGGAAGCGACGGCCAGCAGCACCAAGGGGACCGTCATCAGCCGAGGTGACTCGTGGGGAGCAGGCCCACCTCCGTCAGCCCCGCTTCCCGAATGGGGACCTCCGGCGTGCGGGCCCCGCTGCGCCAGCTCCTTCCACCGCTCCGGCCCGTAGAAGGCCAGCAGCGTCTCCCTGCCTACGTAGTAAGCGGTCAGCACGGCGGTCAGCGCGCCGACCAGCCACAGGACGGGGCTGGCAGCCCAGGCGTTCACCAGCACATCCCCTTTCGCCCAGAAACCGGCCAGAGGCGGAACGCCGCCGATCGCGAGCCACGCCACGACGAACGTGGCAGCTGTCAACGGCATGTAGAGGCGCAGCCCGCCCATCCTGCGAAGGTCCTGCTCGTCGTGCATGCCGTGTATCACCGAGCCGGCACCCAGGAAGAGCAGCGCCTTGTAGAACGCGTGGGCCACCATCAGGAAGATCGCCGCGACGTACGCTCCCGTCCCCACGGCCAGGAACATGTAGCCGAGCTGGGAGACGGTGGAGTAGGCCAGCACCCTCTTTATGTCCGTCTGGGCGCAGGCCGCCAGGGCCGCCAGGAAGGCGGTGCCCACGCCGACGATGGCCACCACTGTGGACGTGGCAGGGGCCAGGGCCAACAACGGCGACGACCGGACCATCACGTAGACGCCGGCCGTCACCATGGTGGCGGCATGGATGAGGGCCGATACCGGAGTGGGGCCCTCCATCGCGTCGACCAGCCACGGGTACAGCGGTATCTGGGCCGACTTGCCAACCGCCCCCATGAACAGTAGGAGCGTCACCGCAGTCGCGACAGTCCCGCTGAGGTGTCCGGAGGAAGCAGCTCCGAATACCCGGCCGTAGGCGAGACTGCCGGTGTTGGCGAACATCAGGAACATGGCGAGCAGGTACCCGACGTCCCCCACCCGGTTGTACACGAATGCCTTGGTCCCTGCGGTGGCGGCGGAGGGCCGGTCGAACCAGAACGCGATCAGCCAGTACGAGCAGGCCCCGACGCCCTCCCATCCCACGAACGTGAGCGCGTAGTTGTCGCTCAGCACCAGGATCAACATCGACGTTACGAAGAGGTTGAGGTACAGGAAGAACTTCGGGAACTGGGGATCCGACCGCATGTAGCCGATCGAGTAGAAGTGGATCACCGCGGCGATTCCCGTCACGAACAGCGCCATGGTCATCGACAACGGGTCCGCCAGGAAGCCCACGTTGACGTGGAAGCCGCCCGCCGGGATCCACCGGTACAGCACCTGGTCGTAGTGGCGCAGAGATGCCGGACGGGCCAACAGTCCCAGCCATGTCACGCCGGTCGTCACGAACGAGGCCGTCACCGCTCCGGCGGCCAGCCAGCCGGCCAGCGGATTGCCCAGCCTGCGACCGGCCGCGACGAGCACCACAAAGCCTGCCAGCGGGAACAGCGGTATCAGGGAAACTGCGGTGACCATGTCGGTATCAGCCCTTGAGTATGTGGAAGTCGTCGGCAGTGGCTCCGGAGCGTCGACGGAACAGGGCGACGATAATGCCCAGACCCACCACCACCTCGGCTGCAGCCACGATGAGCACGAAGAACACGGCGACCTGGCCCGCCACGTCGCCCAACATGCGTGAGTACGTGACAAAAGTAAGGTTCGCTGCATTCAGCATCAGCTCGACGCACATGAACATCACCAGCATGTTGCGTCGTAGCAGCATCCCCGCCGCTCCTATGGAGAACAGGACCGCTGCAAGGATCAGGTACCACGCGCCGGGCACGCTCATGTGCCACTCCGCCCTGTGCCACTTGGCTCCGTGCCACTCCGCCCTGTGCCACTCCGCTCCGTGGCAACCATCCGCTCGTCCCGCGCCCCGTACTGCTGCTGCGACACCCGGTGCGGTCGCCGGGCCAACACCACGGCACCGACGACGGCGATGATCAGCAGCGCCGACGTGATCTCGAACGGCAGCAGGTAGGCGGTGAACACGGATCGTCCCAGTGCGGCCACGTTGCCCGAGGCACCCCCCGTGGAACCGGCGGTGCCGTGTCCCGTCGCCCAGTGCAGGCGGGCCAGAGCCAGGATCTCGGCCAGACTGACCAGCACGAGCACGGCACCCAGCGGACGCTGCCCGCGCAGAGGATCCCGTGCCAGGCCCTCCGGCCTGTCCACGCCGAGCAGCATGATGACGAACAGGAACAGCACCACGATCGCACCTGCATACACGATCACCTGCACCGCTGCCAGGAACTCGGCCTGCTGCTCCACGAACAGCACCGCCACCCCGAACAGCGTCGCGACAAGGAACAGGGCCGAATGGACCGGGTTGCGAGCCACCACCACCCCTATCGCGGAAGCAAGCACTACGGCGCCGGCCACCACGAAGGTGGCCAAGTCCGGAACGGTGACCGCCAGGACGCCGGTCAACGAACCCGCCCCCCCAGGCGACGAGGGATCTTGGAAGCGGCCACTTTCCGCACGGACAGATCTTCCGTCGCATCCGCCTCAGGAAGGTCGCTCTGGCCTTTCTCGGGCGCACGGCGGCCATACCCGAGGTCCGCGGACCATTGAGCGCGACCCTCCGCGGCGGCCATCCCGGAGGGGGAGGTGGCCCGCATCCATCCGGAGGTGAGCGCGTCGTCGCCCTCCCTCCAGTCCTCCCACGGCTGGTGCCTGGGCTCGCCGTCGTCGTCCACCACCAGTTCGGCCTTGGTGTAGATGGCGTCGTTCCGGTCCGTGAAGGAGAACTCGAACATCTTGGACTCGGTGATGGCGCCGGTCGGACAGGCCTCGACACAGAGGTCGCAGTGGATGCAGCGAAGGTAGTTGATCTCGTACACGAACCCGTAACGCTCCCCGGGCGATACGGGCGCGTCGGCCGGGTTGTCTGCGCCGCGGACGTAGATGCAGTCGGCCGGGCACACTCCCGCGCACAGCTCGCAGCCGATGCACTTCTCCATGCCGTCCTCGTAGCGGTTCAGCACGTGCCGGCCGTGGAACCGGGCCGGCTTGGGCCTCTTGCGGACCGGGTAGGGCGACGTCACTCGGGGCTCGAAGATCTGCTTGAACGTCAGCTTGAATCCCTTCAACGGGTCCAGCATGCCCATCAGCGGAAGTCTCCCGAGGTCGAGGACGAGGTGGCGGGGTCCCTGTTGCGAACCTGGCCGACCGCGAACGCTCTGGCCATGCCGGCACCGACCACTATTGCGACTGCGAACGTAACGAGCCCAGTGACTCGCCCCACCCGGAAGCCGGCGATCACGATCAGCCATCCGAGAGCGGCCGGGATGAGCACCTTCCATCCCAGGTCCATCAGCTGGTCGTAGCGGAGGCGGGGCAGTGCGGCCCGCAGCCACACGTAGAAGAACAGGAACGCGAGCGTCTTGAGAAAGAACCATCCGATGGGCATCAGCCAGTTCAGCAGGGGCAGGTGGATCACGGGGCCGTCCGGGCCACCCAGGAACAGGGTCACTATGACGGCGGACATCGTGATGGTGCTCATGAACTCCGCGAGGTAGAACAGGCCGAACCGCATCGAGCTGTACTCCGTGTTGAACCCGCCGACCAGCTCCGAGTCACCCTCCACCAAGTCGAACGGAGGCCTGTTCAGCTCGGCCGTGGCGGCGGCCAGAAAGATCACGAACGGGATCACCGCTAGCCGGACCAAGTTCCAGTCCCAGATGTGGGCCGCCTGGGCCTGGACGATCGCCCGAGTGGACAGCGAACCCGTCACCAGCACGACGGCGGCGACCGAGAGGCCCATCGCGGCCTCGTAGGAGACCATCTGGGCGCTGGCTCTGACCGAGCCGAGGAGGGGATACTTGGACCCCGACGACCAGCCGGCGAGCATCAGGCCGTACACCGCCACGCCCGACATGGCCAGCAGGAAAAGGATCCCGATCGGCGGGTCTGCCACCTGGAGCTCGGTCGTGTAGCCGAACAGGTGAACCACGCCACCTACGGGGACGATGGCGAAGCTCAGGAAAGCCGGCACCGTGGAAAGGAAGGGCGCCAGCCTGAACGTTGCCCGGTCGGCACCTTCGGGCAGCAGATCCTCCTTGAACATCAGCTTGATGCCGTCCGCCATCGTCTGGAGAAGGCCGAACGGCCCTGCCCGGTTGGGTCCCACCCTGTTCTGCATGTCCGAGATGAGCTTCCGCTCGAACCAGATCATCAGGGCCACTGCAGTCATCAGCATTCCGAATGCGAGCAGCGCCTTCACCACCACGATCGCGACCACCACGATGGTGGCACGGCCAAGAGCGACCGGATCACCCGAGACCAGCAGCGCAGGCGTCACCGGCTCCCCCTCGAGTTCTCGATCCGAACCTCGGTGACCTCCGACCCGGCTGCGATCAGCTGTGACACCGCTGCTCCCGATCCGTTGAACGGCACCATCGCCACGCTACGCGGAAGGGCCGGGTCCGCCACGGCGACCAGCTCGAGCCTCCCCTTCGCCGACGTGACGAGGACGGCGCCGCCGGCCGGAACACCCAGGGCGTCCAACTCCGCTTGGTTCACATGCACCTGAGCCCGGCAGGACAGCGGGGCCAACGCAGCGCACGCCTGGACCCCGGTTCCCTGGTCATAGAGGCGGTGAGGGGCAATGAGGCGCAGAGCATAGCCGTCCCGTTTCGGCATGGGACCGGAGCTCGGCTCGCCATTCCAGCAGAGCATCGGCGGCAGCCGCCCATCGCTGTGGGCGATACCGGCGGGAAGCTGGTCCAACCAGGAGCGGGCGGAGCCGGCCATCGAAGCTGAGCCCTGCGTCTCCACCGACCCGATCCCCGGGACCGCCATCGGATCGATCGGCTTACCCGCCTCTGCCCCTCCCCGCTCCCCGGCAGCCGATACCGGGTCCGCCGATACCGGGTCCGCCGACTGCGGGTCCGCCGACTGCGGGTCCGCCGGCACCGGAACGAGGACTCCCCACCGCCGGTTGCCCGAGTCGAACGGGTCGATGCCCAACCCTCGATGCAACGGAGACACGTCCACCATCTCGGACCAGATCTCGGACAGCGACTCGAAGCCCAGGTCCGATCCGAGCGCGTCGCACAGCTCGGCCGCGATCATCCAGTCGGGCCAGGCCAGCGAAGGTGGGACGACCTTCTGGCCCAAAGCGGTAATGCGGCTCTCCGTGCTGGTCGTCGTCCCCGCTCGCTCGCCGTAACCGGCAGCAGGCAGCACGACATCGGCGAAAGCGGAACTGGCGCTGGGATGGGTCTCGACAGTCACGACGAACCGTGCCCCTTCAAGGGCGGCACGAGCCATGTCCTGGTCCGGGAAGTCAGACAGCGGATCGGCCCCCAGGAGGAACAGCACCTCCACCGTGCCCGCGGCGGCTCCGGCGAGGATCCCCGCCGTGTCGAGCCCCCGGGCCGCCGGCACGGCGCCCCAGACCTTCTCGTAGTGCTCCCGTCCCGCTCCCAGCCCGACTCTCCCCGGCAGCAGTCCGGGTGCCAGACCGGCATCCAGCGCGCCCTGCAGGTTGGCTCGCCTGAGCATCGGGAGGAACCGCGCTCCTGGAAGCGCCGCTGCGACGATGGCCGCAGAGTCCGTTATGCCCCGGCTCGACTCCGCCAGCGACGGCCGGCCGATCAGCACGACGACACCCGTTCCCGGCATCAGCTCTCCCGCCTGCTCCGGGGCCTCGCGAGCGTCCCCCGCCGACGGCGGTGACTGGGGCGCCGCGCCGAGCAATACCGAGGCGGCTTCCAGCTGGGACCGTCGATCGGGATCGCTCCCGGCTCCCTTGCCCCCGACCATGGCGCTCACGGTGGACGCCATCTCTCCGGGGAGATACCGCAGCGAGACCGACGCCAGCTGTGTGAGCGACGTCGCCGCGGGAACGCACTCCACCAGCTTGGTGGAGCCTCCGGCAAGGGATCGGCGGAGGCGCAGGAAGAGCACCGGTAGCTCCTCACGAGGATCTGCCCCCAGCAGCAGCACAGTGGAGGCGTTGCAGGCGTCGTCGATCGTGGCCCGAGGCAGTCCCTGGACCATCTCCGCCGGCATGCCGTCGTCCAGCTGGGCGTCGACCGAATCGGTACCGATCACACCCTTGGCCAGCTTTGCCCAGGCGTACGCGTCCTCGTTGGCCAACCGGGAACCCCCGACGACTGCGATGGAGGCCGGTCCCCGCGACGCGAGTGCCTCATTGCAGCGTCCGGCGACCAGTTCCAGCGCCTGCCGCCAGGAGCGAGGTTCCGTCGCTCCGGTTCCGGTCGTTCCCCGTCCACCCTCTCCCGATATCCGGACCAGCGGCTGAGTTCGACGGTCGGGGGCTGCGGCGGCCTCGAAGCCGAAGCGGCCCTTGTCGCACAGCCATCCCTGGTTCACCGGGTCCACGTCGATGCCCAGGTAGCGCACCAGACGTCCGGAGGACGACTGGACCGCCATCCGGCACCCGAAGCCGCAAGTGGTGCAGGTGCTCTCGACCTGCTCCAGATCCCAGGGACGAGCCTTGAACCTGTAGGCGGCGGACGTGAGCGCGCCCACAGGGCAGATCTGGACGGTGTTGCCGCTGAAGTAGGAAGAGAACGGCCGGTCGGGAAAGGTGCTGATCTCGGTGTGGTCTCCCCGGCCGAGGAAGGTGATGAACGGGTCCCCCGCCACCTCCTTGGCGAACCGGGTGCACCGGTCGCACTGGATGCATCTCTCCCGGTCCAAGTCGACCAGCCTGCTGATCGCTATCGGCTTCGCCCAGTGACGCTTCTCCTCCACGAAACGGCTCTCGCCGGGACCGTACGTCAGAGTCTGGTCCTGGAGCGGGCACTCACCGCCCTTGTCGCAGACGGGGCAGTCCAGAGGGTGGTTGACGAGCAGGAACTCCAGAACCCCGTCCTGGGCCTTCTTGACTGCCGGGGAACCGGTCACCACCTCCATGCCTTCTGCCACATGCTGGAAGCAGGCCGGCTGCAGGGAGAAGCCGCGGGGTCCCTTCACCTCGACCAGGCACATCCGGCACATCCCCACCTCGCGCATTCTCGGGTGGTAACAGAACCTCGGTATGTAGACGCCCTCGCGCTCGGCGGCCGCTATCAGCAGCTCCCCCTTGGACGCACGCAACTGCCGTCCGTCCACGGTGATGCTCACTCGTTCGACCGGCGCCCGGGCGCCCGCCGGCTCGGTCCCGCTCATGGCCGCGCTCCCGCCCCGGTCAGGGGGAAGGGGCATCCCTTCTCCTTCACGTGCATCAGGTACTCGTCCCGGAACCGCTGCACGCCCGACACTATTGAAGGGGGGATGGACGGTCCCAGCACGCAGATGGTGGTCTGCGCGGGCGGCCACCGAAGGCCGGGCGAGATGTTGTCGCAGGCGTCGAGCAGGAGATCGATGTCCTCCTCACGCCCTTCACCGGACTCGATGCGCCGCATGATCTTCTCCACCCAGCCGCTGCCTTCCCGGCACGGAGTGCACTGGCCACAGGACTCCCTCCAGAAGAACTTCGATATCCTCCACGCTGCCCTCACGACGCAGGTCCGGTCGTCCATCACCGTGACCGCCCCCGAACCGAGCATCGACCCGGCCTTGCCCACCTCGTCCTGGCCGAGTGGCATGTCCAGCTGGTCCGGCCCGAACCAGGGGGACGAGACGCCGCCCGGGATGAACGCCTTGACCTGCCGTCCGTCCCGTACTCCGCCGCCCAGCGACGGCGAGCACACCAGATCCCTGAAGGTGGTCTTGAACATCTCGACCTCATAGTTGCCCGGACGATTGACATGGCCCGACAGGGCGAATATCCGGGTCCCCGTCGATCGCCCCTGGCCCAGGGCCGAGAACTGGTCGCCCCCGTTGAGCACTATCCACGGGAGGTTGGACATGGTCTCCACGTTGTTCACGATGGTCGGGACCCCGTACAGGCCGATGACGGCGGGAAAGTACGGCGGCTTGATCCTCGGGAACCCGCGCTTGCCTTCCAGGCTCTCCAGCAGGGCGGTCTCCTCGCCGCATATGTAGGCGCCGGCACCGGGGTGCACCACCACGTCCACCGAGAAGCCGGACCCGAGCATGTCACGCCCGACCGCACCGTACTGGTACGCCTCCTCCAGAGCGTTCTCTACTCTTTCGATGCCGAGCGCGAACTCTCCCCGTATATAGATGAATGCCCTCGCCACGCCGAGCGCGTACGCCGCGATCAGCGTTCCCTCGATCAGCTGATGGGGATCGGACTCGATCAGCATGTGGTCCTTGAACGTGGCCGGTTCGCTCTCGTCCCCGTTCACCACGAGGTAGCGGACTGCACCAGGGGCCAGCATCGCCCACTTCCGGCCGGCCTCGAAGCCGGCGCCGCCCCGACCCAGCAGGTTCGCCTGGCTCACCTGGGCGTGCACCGCTTCTGGGGTCATCGAGAGGGCCTTGCGGAGCCCTTCGTACCCCCCGCTGGCCAAGTACCCGTCCAGAGTGTGCGATCCTTCGCTCCCGATCCGAGAGGTCACTATGCGAGGTGGTTCGCTCACTTCGATCCCTTCCCGGGCTGCGGATGTCCCCCGCTGCTTCCCTTGGGAGCCTGCGCACCCGGAGTCCCGGCGGTTGCCGCTTTCGGGGCCTCCGTCGCCGAGGCCGCCAGTCGGCTGGCCTTCTCCCGATCCGATCTCTCCCGCTCGGCGGCCACGTCCTCCGGCGCCACATCGAGACCCCTTCGCCGGACCGTCCGGGAGAGGACCCCGTGACGGGGTACGTCCTGGTCGAGGCGCCCGGCCGCCAGGTCGTCGACAAGCCGGTCGAACGAGTCGGCGCCCAGGGGACCGAAGAACCGCCAGTTGACCGTGGCGCAAGGAGCCCGGTTGCACGCCGCGACGCACTCCACCTCTTCGAGGGTGAACACGCCGTCCCCGGTCGTGCCTCCAGGATGGACACCCAGCCGTTTCGCCGCGTGCTCCAGCAGCTCCATGCCTCCTTCCAGCAGGCAGGCGATGTTGGTGCAGATGCCGATCAGGTAACGCCCCACCGGCTCTGTATGGAGCATGTCGTAGAAGCTGGCAGTGCCCAGCACCTCGGCCGGCTCCAACCCGAGCAGCTCGGCTATGTGCTCCATGGCGTCGGACGTGAGCCAGCCGTCCTGGGCCTGGGCCAGATGGCACAACGGGATCAGTGCCGAGCGGCGTTGGGGGTACAGCGACACCAGGCGGCGGGCGTAGGCCAGGGAGTCCCCCGTGAACCTGCTCATCAGCGGTCTACCTCACCCATGACCGGGTCGATGGAGGAGGTCACAGCCACGGCGTCGGCGATCAGCGCCCCCCTGAGCATGGCCGGAAGCGACTGGAGGTTGACGAACGACGGTCCCCGTATGTGCAGCCGGTAGGGCTTGTTCGACCCGTCCGACACCATGTAGCACCCGATCTCGCCGCGTGGCGACTCCGCCGCCACGTAGACCTCTCCCTCCGGCACCCTGAACCCCTCGGTGAAGATCTTGAAGTGGTGGATGAGCGCCTCCATCGACTCGTCGATCCTGCTCCTCGGCGGCGGGGTGACCTTCTTGTCGATCGACCGGTAGTCACCTGCGGGCATCTTCTCCAGGATCTGACCCACGATCCGCACCGACTCGTGCATCTCCAGCACGCGGACTGCGTACCTGTCGAACGCGTCCCCGTAGCTGCCCACGGCAACGTCGAAGTCCACCTGGTCGTACGCGAGATACGGCATGGACCGCCGAAGATCCCAGTCGACGCCGCTGCCCCGCAGGATGGGGCCGGTGGCGGACAGCGCGAGGGCCTGTTCCGCCGAGATCACGCCCACTCCCTCGACTCTCTCCCGGAAGATGGGCTGGCCGGTCAGCAGCTCGTCGTACTCGTGGAACCGACCTGGCAGCGTGTCCACGATGACCGATACGTCGTCCTCCCAACCGTCGGGAAGGTCCGCCGCCACGCCTCCCGGACGGATGTAGTTGTGGTTCATCCGAAGTCCGGTCACCTTCTCGAAGAAGGCCAGGATCATCTCCCTTTCGCGAAAGCCGTAGATCATCATGGACGTGGAGCCGAGGTCCATCCCGTTCGTCGCCATCCACATGCAGTGAGACGACAGCCTGTTGAGCTCGCACATGAGCATCCGTATCCACACCGCTCGTTCGGGCGCCTCTATGCCGAGCAGCTTCTCGGTGGCCATGGAGAACACCAGTTCGTTGTGCAGCGGCGAGAGGTAGTCCATCCGGGTCACGTTCGTGGCGCCCTGCACGTATGTGAGCTCTTCGCCAGTCTTCTCCATGCCGGTGTGCAGGTACCCGACGACGGGCTTCGTCCGCAGCACGGTCTCTCCGTCCAGCTCCAGCATGAGCCGCAGGACGCCGTGGGTGGACGGGTGCTGCGGACCCATGTTGATGATCATCGTCTCGTCCTCGGCCGACTCGACGGACCAGTCGGCCCGGTCGAGGACCGTTCCCTCCGGAAGGCGCAGCACAGCGCCCTGCTCCCTCAGCAGCTCCGACGGTGCGGTACTTCCGCGGGGAGCAAGCTCTTGGGACAGCTCGGACGTGACCGACATGAGCGCTCGTTCATGCGAGCTCGGCAGCGACTCTTTGCCGCGACGCTCGGACCCGGCGTCGCGGCGACGGACGCGCCTCATCTCTCGCCCGGAGCTTCTTTGAAGCGGACCGGGATCCTGCCCGTCGAGTAGTCCTTCCGGAGTGGATGGCCCTCCCAGTCCTCGGGCATGAGGATCCTCGTCAGATCGGGGTGTCCCCTGAACCGTACGCCGAACATGTCGAACGCCTCCCGCTCCATCGCTTCGGTCCCTGGGTATAGCCCGAAAAGTGAGTCGAGCGTAGGGTCGGCGTCCGGCACCTGCACCCGGACTCTCACCCTGCGCGCCCTGGAGATCGAGAGCAGGTTGACCACGACTTCGAATCGCTCGGCGACAATGCCTTCGGGAAGCGCACGGGAAGGCAGAAGGACGTAGTCGACTGCACACAGATCGGCACAGGTCTCGAAGCCGTCCCCAGCCAGCCGTTCCACCAACCGAACATAGCCCGACCTGTCGGGGTGGAGCACCAGCTGCCCCGCCGAGAAGGACATGGGCACGCCGTAATCGAGATCTGCTCCCCCGGACGCTCGCTCGGCATCCGCATCCTCGGATGGCTCGTCCACCGGAACGACAGGACCGTCTGCCACAGTCAGCGCCTGGGGGGGCTCAACGGGGCGTCCCGACGTGCACGACCTGGGGACCGCGGGTCGCGGGCAGGTGGATCGCCAAGCCCTCCTCGCCAGGCCGCCGTGCTATGTGGCCCTGCCGGATCTTCTCGTGCAGGGTCAGTATCGCGTGCATAAGCGTCTCGGGGCCGGGCGGGCATCCGGGAGCGTAGACGTCCACCGGCACGATCTGGTCGACTCCCTGGACGATTGCGTAGTTGTTGAACATTCCTCCCGTGGAGGCGCACACGCCCATCGAGATGACCCATTTCGGCTCCATCATCTGGTCGTAGACCTGCCGCAGCACCGGCGCCATCTTCTGGCTCACCCTGCCTGCCACGATCATCAGGTCCGCCTGCCGGGGAGAGTTGCGGAACACCTCCATCCCGAACCGCGCCAGGTCGAAGTCGGCGGCTCCTGCCGACATCATCTCGATGGCGCAGCAGGCGAGGCCGAACGTGGCAGGCCACACGCTGTTGCGGCGCGCCCAGGCGACGAGATCCTCCAGTCTGCCCGTCAGGAAGTTGTGGTTCAGGTCTTCGAGTCCCACGCTCTCGCCTCTACGCCGCCTTCCGAGAGGAGGGGACCCGTGTCACGGCCGACTCGGTGGTGCGCCCCTCGGGCACTCCCCGCTCCACCAGCCGCTTCGTCGGACCCCAGTCCAGCGCACCGTTGCTCACCAGGTACACGAACGCGACGACCACCGAAAGGGCAAACAAGCCCATCTCGATCAGGCCGAACGTGCCGAGTCGCCCGTACACCACCGCCCAGGGGTACAGGAAGACCACTTCGATGTCGAAGATTATGAAGATCATGGCAACAAGGTAAAATCTGACCGGGAAACGCTGGGCGGGGCCGTGGGTGGGGACGATGCCGCACTCGTAGGGGGCTCGCTTGGCAGCGGTCGGCCTCGAGGGAGCCAGTAGCGCCGGAAGCATCAGCGAACCACCGGCGAAGAGGATCGAGAGCACCAGCAGCACGAAGATGCCGAGATACTGTGTCATGCGAGTGGAGGCCCTTCCCTGCGCTAGTCGAGCAGTCGCTGTGCCGGCCCCGTTTCCCGGTACGGGCGATCGGCGGAGCACGCCAGTGCTCCTCCGGAGAATAGCAGTCGACCTGCTGCAGCTTCAACACGCTTGCCGATCACCGGCCGACCGGCAATCTGCACCTTCCAGCCTCTAGCCTGCCGGCGAGGACTTGGGAGGCGCCGCGTTGGCAGAGCACCACGACGTGCAGCACCACGACGTGATCGTGGTAGGAGCGGGGCCGTCGGGAGCTGCGGCGGCCTTCTGGCTCGCCCGGTCGGGCTGGGACGTGGTGCTGGTGGAGAAGAAGCGCTTTCCTCGGGCCAAGACCTGTGGCGACGGCCTGACGCCGAGGGCCGTCCGGCAACTGGAGGACATGGGAGCATTGGCAGGTGTGGCGTCCGCCCACCGCTACGGGGGGATGCGGGCGATCGGCTTCGGGCGGACGATGGAGCTGGCGTGGCCCCATCACCCCTCGTTCCCGTCTATCGGCTACGTGGTGAGGAGATCGGAGCTGGACCTGGCGGTGGCAGAGGCGGCGGTTGCCGCCGGGGCGTCTTGGCGGCAGGGCAGCAGTGCCGCCCCGCTCCGAGACTCGAGGGGCACCGTCACCGGCGTCGTGGCAACCGACGTGGAGCAAGGCGGCCGAACCGAGATCCTGGCGCGATACGTGGTGGTGGCCGACGGGGCGAACTCCAGGTTCGGCCGTGCGCTGGGAGCGGAGCGGACGAGGACGTGGCCTCTGGGCATGGCACTGCGCGGCTACTGGCGGTCGGACCGATCCGGAGAGCCTTGGATCGAGTCCCAGTTGGAGCTTCGTGACCAGACCGGCCGGCTGGTACCGGGATACGGTTGGGTGTTCCCGCTCGGGGACGGCAGGGTGAACGTCGGCGTCGGCCTGCTGGCCAGCTCCGACACCTGGAAAGGCACGAACACCTCGTCGTTGCTGGAAGGCTTCCTTGCCGACGCGGCGCGGCGCTGGCAGTTCGACGCAGCCGCCCCGGAGGGTGAGCCGACTGGCGGCAAGCTTCCCATGGGCCTTTCGGTGAGGCCCGTGCAGGGCTCGCGGCACCTCTTGGTGGGGGACGCAGCCGGGGGCATCAACCCGTTCAACGGTGAAGGGATCGCCTACGGGTACGAGACCGGCCGGCTCGCCGCATGGGCAGTGGGAGAGGCGCTCGCAACCGGCGATTCGACGGCGCTGGCAGAGTACCCCCGCAGGCTGGATCGTCTGTACGGGACGTACTACCGCTTCGGCAGGGAGTTCGTACGGCTGATCGGCCATCCGAAGGCCTTGGAGGTTGCGGTGGGAACGGCGATGCGATCCAGATCAATGATGACCTGGGCGGTCCGGCTGATGGCGAACCTGATGCGACCCGAGGACACGGGGCCGGCCGAAGGAGCCTTCAGGAGCCTCGCCGGCCTGTCCGATCTGTTGTCTCGGGAGGGACAGGGACCGCCACTCGCCTGAGCGGACTGACACTCGCCCGAGCGGACTGACACTCGCCCGAGCGGACTGGGCACTCGCCCGAGCGGACTGGGCACTCGCCCGAGTGGACTGGGCGTGGGAAAGATGCCGGGAGCTCGGCGAAGCGGGCTCGCCGGCCCTACTGCCGCTCCCGGTGGGAACGCACAGCGGCGAAGCTGGCGCGGGCTGCTTCCACCGTGAAGCGCACCTCCTGTTCTCCGTGGGCGAGGCTGGGGAACATCGCCTCGTACGCTCCGGGGGCCAGAGCCACGTGGCGACGCAGCATCTCGTTGAAGAACGCCGCGTAACGGCCGTTGGACGCGGCTACCGCGGCATCCGCATAGTTCTTCACGGGCTTCCCGGTGAAGAAAAGGCCGATCAGCGGCCCGACGGTAGGGATCTCGACCTCGACGCCGTGCAGCTCGGCGGCTTCGGCGAGACCCGCCGCGAGGTCTGCTGCGGTGGCCGAGAGTGCCTGATATGCCGCTGTGTCGAGCCGACCGAGAACCGCGAGCCCCGCGGCAGTCGCCACCGGGTTTCCCGACAGGGTGCCCGCCTGGTACACGGAGCCCAAGGGCGCCAACTGCTCCATCAGCTCGACCCTTCCGCCGAACGCCGCCAAGGGGAAGCCGCCGCCCACCACCTTCCCGAAGCACCACAGATCCGGGGCGACACCGAAGTGCTCGGCGGCACCCCCTCGGGCCAGCCTGAACCCCGTGATGACTTCGTCGAACACGAGCAGGGCACCCACTTGGTCGCAGGCGTGCCGCAGACCCTCCAGGAAGCCTGCGGCGGGGGGAACGAGACCCATGTTGGCGGCCACCGGCTCGACGATCACGCATGCCACTCGTTCGTCCAAGGCGGGGATGTCGTTATAGGGCACCACCAGGGTGTCCGCCACCGCCGCGGACGGCACTCCCGCCGAGTCGGGCAGGCCGAGCGTGGCCATGCCACTCCCTCCGCCAGCCAACAGCGTGTCGGCATGACCGTGATAGCACCCGGAGAACTTGACGACCCTGTCCCGGCCCGTAGCACCCCGCGCCACACGAAGCGCGCTCATGGCCGCCTCCGTGCCGCTGGAGACCAACCTGACCATGTCGCACCCAGGTACTCGGGCAACTATCTGCTCCGCCAGGACCACCTCGCCCTCGGTCGGCGCGCCGAAGGTGGTGCCCCTAGCAGCGGCCTCTCTCACCGCCTCGAGCACGGCCGGATGAGCATGGCCCAGGATCGACGCACCGTAGGACTGGACGTAGTCCAAGTAGCGGCGACCCTCCACGTCCCACACCCAGGCGCCTTCCGCACGATCCACGAAGTAAGGCGTCCCTCCGACGGATCGGAAAGCCCGCACCGGAGAGTTGACACCTCCGGGGATCACCCGTCCGGCCCGCTCGAAGAGCTGGCCGTTCGTAGCCCCCGCTGCCCTCGTCAGGGGGGCGGCACCGGAGGTGCCGACATCAGCCATTCAGCATCTCCGCGACGTCCCCGGCGGCGTAGGTGCAGATCATGTCGGCTCCCGCTCTCTTCATGCCGATCAGGTGCTCGGCCATCACCGCGTCGGCATCTATCCATCCGCGTTCGCCTGCCGCTTTCACCATCGCGTACTCCCCGCTCACGTGGTACGCCGCGACGGGGACATCCACCGCCGCCCGCACCGCCGAAAGCACGTCCAGGTAGGCCAGCGCCGGCTTCACCATGATCATGTCGGCACCTTCGGCCAGGTCCAGCCTCACCTCTTCGAGGGCTTCCGTCGCGTTGGCCGGATCCTGCTGGTAGCTGCGCCGGTCTCCGCCTCCTGCGATACGCACGTTGGCGGCATCCCGGAACGGCCCGTACAGGGCCGAAGCGTACTTGGCGGAGTAAGCCAGGATCGCCACATCGTGCTGGCCCGCCTCTTCGAGGGCGGCTCGCAGGTGGCCCACCTGACCGTCCATCATCCCGCTCGGCGCCACCACGTCGGCTCCCGCGTTCGCCTGGGCCAGCGCGACCTGTGCGTAGCGGTCCAACGTGGCATCGTTGCGCACCGAGCCGGAGCCGTCCAGCAGTCCACAGTGACCGTGGTCGGTGTACTCGTCCAGGCACAGATCGGCCATGAGCACCAGGGAGTCACCCAGCCGTTGCCGCATGCTGTCGAGCGCCACCTGGACCACCCCGTCCGGATCCCAGGCACCGCTGCCGACCGCGTCCTTGTGCTTCGGCACGCCGAACAGCAGCACCGCCGGCACGCCGAGCGACTGCAGCCGACTCGCCTCCTCCACTGCGGACCTCACGGTGTGCTGCACCACACCCGGCAGGGTCCCAACCGGTACCGGGTCGGATGCATCCTCCCGGACGAACAGCGGTGCTACGAGGTCGTCCACCGACAACCGCGTCTCGGCGACCAACCTTCGGATCGCCGGACTGCGTCGCAGCCGCCTCATGCGCCTGGAGGGAAAGCTGGCCGTCACCGTCCAGCCCGGCCGAGCAACTGCCGCCGCCCCTGGTTCTCCGACCGCACGTGCCGGAGCATTCACTACCGTGGAACGTTTGGACATGGCGCCCATCCAGCTTAAGCCGTTCGGCCGCTTCGACGGGTGGCTTGTCCGCCACCTTGGCGGCTCCTCAGGAGAGGGGCACTCGAAGCGACCGCCTCGATCAAGCCCTCGGCGGTGTGCACCGGTGCCTCGACGACCACTTCCATGCCCTGCAGAGCCGCCTCTGCCGCGGTGACCGGACCGATGCAGGCGGCCAACCCTCCGAACGTGTGCGGCAGGACGCTGCAGAAGTGCTGCACCGTGGACGGGGAAGTGAACAGCGCCACGTCGGCTGCCATCGCCGACTGCACAGCCGAAGGATCTGGGACGGCGGGGACCGTGCGGTAGGCGTCGACCACCTCCACACGCCAGCCTTTCGCCGCCAGCCCGTCGGGCAGCGCGTCCCTTGCCACCGCAGCGCGGGCCAGTAGCACTCGGCCCCCCGCAGGGGGCGCTGCGGGGAACGCGGCGACGAGGCTTTCGGCCACGTACTCGGTCGGCACCAGGTCCGGACGCAGCCTTGCGCCCTGCAGCACCGAGGCGGTCGTGGGGCCTATGGCGGCCAGCTTGACGTTCGACAACCTGCGCAGGTCGCCCACCGCATCCAAGAAGCGCTCCGCCCCGTTCACCGACGAGAGAACGACCCAGGAGTACCGGGCCAGCTCGCTGCATGCCCGGCGCAGAGCGACTCCCTTGTCGTCGGGGTCCACGATGTCGATGGTGGGCAGCGTCACGACCTCTGCTCCCAACTCCGCCAGAGCCGCGGACATGCGGGGGGCGGTCTTCGGAGCCCGCGTCACCACCAGGCGCAGCCCGCTGAGCGGTCTCTTCTGGAACCACGAGAAGTCGAGTGCCGCAACGGCGCCTACGACGATCGTGGCCGGCGGCTCGACGGCGCAGGAGCCGAGCTGTCCCAGCGTCGTTCGCATGACCTTCTGCCTCGGCGACGTACCGTTGCACACCACCACCACCGCACTGTCGTGACGCCACCCTCCAGCGATCAGCCTCTTGGCTATGGCCGCACGCTCGGACGCTCCCATCAGGATGACCAACGTGTGGCCCGCCTTCGCCAGAGCCTCCCAGGCGACACCGCTGGAACCGTCGCGCGCCATGTGCCCCGTGACGACCGTGAACCCGGTGGCCACTCCCCGGTGCGTCACCGGCACGCCGGCGTATGCCGGGGCGGCCACGGCCGCGCTGACCCCTGGTACCACCTCGTAAGGGACCCCTGCCTCCTCGAGGGCGGCGGCCTCTTCCCCTCCGCGCCCGAAAACGAACGGGTCGCCGCCCTTGAGCCTTACCACGCAGCGGCCGCTCCTTCCCGCATCGACGAGCATCCGGTTTATGTCCGCCTGGTCCACCGGCGCTCCTGGCCGCTTGCCGACGTCGACCAGCTCCGCTGTGGCCGGTGCCGATCCGGTCAGACCAGCGGCCCCGAGTCGATCATGGACCACCACGTCCGCACGGCGGAGCAGCTCGGCGCCCCGGCACGTCATGAGTCCGGGATCCCCGGGACCGGCGCCCACCAGGTACACCGTCACGGATGCGGCGCAGCCACGGACTGCCGGGCAAGCGATCCCATGATCCACTCGCCTCCGCAGTGGTCGAGCAGCTCCGCTGCGAGAGACCGTCCCAGTGCCTGGGCCCGGGCGAAAGGTTGCTGCAGGGCCGCCGGGTCGGTTCGCTCCAGGCTCGTCTCCGCCGAACGGCGTGCCAGGACTCCGCCGTCGCCGCGGGCCAGCACCACTTCCATCTTCATCCCTCCCTTGCCGTCGCGGACGGCAAGGGCACCGGCAGGCGCGTCGCAACCTCCTCCGAGCGCGGCCAGGAACGCCCGCTCGGCGGCGACGCACAGCCTCGACGGCTCGTGGTCCACCGCAGCAACCCGAAGCCGGACGGCGGTATCGTCGCTGCGGCACTCGATCGCCAACGCGCCCTGGCCGCCCTGAGGCAACACTACTTCGGTCCCGAGCACGTCGGTCGCCCGGTCCCCCAGCCCCAGCCGCTCGAGCGCCGCCATAGCCACTACGACCGCCCCTCCGGGCGGCACTTTCGCCAACCGGGTCTCGATGTTGCCGCGAAGCTCTCGAAAGGTGAGGTCCGGGCGCCGCCATGCCAGTTGGGCGCGCCGCCTCGGCGATCCGGTGGCCACCGTGGCTCCCGGCTCGAGCTCGTCGAACGGAACGCCTACCAGCGCGTCCCGGGGGTCCGCTCGAAAGGGGACCGCCGTCACTACGAGGCCGTCCGCGTCCAGGGCGGGAAGGTCCTTCGCCGAGTGGACAGCGAGATCGGCTCTCCCGTCCAGCACCGCCTGCTGCACTTCTCTGACGAACACGCCCCGACCGCCCAGCGAACCGACCGGCAGATCCCTTCGGCGGTCTCCCTCCGTGCTGACGACGACGAGCTCCGCCCCCCCCAGCTGATCGGCCACCCAGGAGGCCTGCCATCGGGCGAGACTGCTGGCTCTCGTCGCCACACGGAGCCCCGATCCGCGGCCGGTAACCGAGGCACCGGACCGGCCCGGACGACCAGCCGTCGTCGGCGGCCCTGCGTCCACCCGGCTCAGAGACCGAACAGCTCGGCCAGCGTCTCCGCCAACCGGTCGCCCTTTGCGCTACCGGACGCTGCCTTCAGCGAAACCGTCGGCGAGTGGAGCAGCTTGGCCACGATCGCCTTCGTCATGGCGTCCACCGCCTCCGCCTGCCGGCTGTCGAGGTCTCCGAGGCGCGATCGGTAATGCTCCAGTTCGCCGCAGCGGACTCTTTCTGCGGAAGCGTGGAGGGCTTGCACGAGCGGAGCGACCCTCCGCTCCTCCGCCTCCTGCGCGTGACGCTCCGCCTCCTCTGCGACTATCTCCGCCACTCGGGCCGCTTCCCTCCTGCGTTCCGCACGGCCCTTCTCCGCGAACGATCGCAGGTCCGCCAAGTCCAGCAGAGTGACTCCGGGAACAGCGCCGACCGCAGGGTCCACGTTCCGCGGCAGTGCCACGTCCACTACGAGAAGGGGGCGGCCGGCCCGGTCCCTCATCGCTCCCTCGACCGCTTCGGCGTCCAGCAGGTAACTGGCCGACTGCGCGGACGTGAGAAGGACATCCACCGTCGGCAGCACGCAAGGCAGCTCGCCCAAGGGGAGGGGCACCCCTCCGACGGCAGCAGCCAGCTCGACCGCTCGCTGTGGCGTTCGGTTGGCGACCAGCACTTCGGCCCCGGCGCCGGACAGAGCCTGGGCCATTCCTGCGCCCATCTCACCCGCCCCGACGACTGCGACCACCCGGCCGGCCAATCGACCCAGCCGGCTCGCGGCGAGCGCCACGGCCGCCGCCGAGATCGAAGTGGTGCCTCTCGCTATTCCTGTCTCCGATCGCGCCCGCTTGCCCACCTCTATCGCTTGGCGGAACAGCGGGGACAGCACGGTTCCCACCGTGCCCTCGGTCCTCGCCCGGTCCCAGGACCCCCTGACCTGGGACAGCACCTCGCCCTCGCCCAGCACGGCGGAGTCGAGACCGGCAGCCACCTCGAAGAGATGGCTGACCGCCGCCTGGTCCCAGTAGCTGTAGAGATAGGCCGACAGATCTTCCGGAGCCAGGCCCGACAGGGAGGTCAGCACTTCCCGCACCTCCATCACCGCAGGGTGGAACCGCTCCACCACCGCGTACACCTCGGTCCTCATGCAGGTCGACAGCACGACCGCCTCCGACACCTGAGGCTGTTCGGCGAGGGCGCTCAGAACCTTGCCGAGTTCGGCTTCCCCTACGGCGACCCGCTCCAACAGCTCAAGCGGGACGCTCCTTTGATGCAGGCCTACTACGAGAAGAGACAACGGCGCATCAGCTCCTTGGCCCGGTCTACGTGACCAGCCTTCAACTGTTCGAGCATGTCGGAATCGAGCACACTTTGCCAGTCGACCCGCTCGGTGGACCGCCCCGCCGCCTTCAGCTCCCGGCGCGCCTCGGCAAGAAGCGCGGCCGCAGCGCCGATCTCCGGTCCGACCCACTCCGCGAGCCGGCCACGGAGCCATGCGGCCAGTGCAGGACTTGATCCTCCGGTGGACACGGCCACCGTCACCGCCTCCCTGCGAAGTACGGCGGGCAGCGTGAACGAACAGGATGCCGGCTCGTCCGCCGCGTTGATCCACACGCCGGCCGATTCGCAGTCGTGGTACACCCCAGCGTTGACTTCCGGATCGTCCGTAGCCGCCATCACCAACCGGTATCCTGTCACCTCCCCTCGCTGGTAGGGGCGCTGGTGCACCTCCACCATCGGCATGCCACGGATCTCGTCCCTCACGTCAGGGGCGACCACCTTCACCCGGGCCCCGCAGGACACCAGGCCGGCGACCTTGCGGGTTGCCACCGCGCCGCCACCGACAACTAGGCAGGGCCGATCCTGCAGATCGAGGCTGACGGGGTACTGGGGGAAGCTGTGGTTCAACTCGGGCCGGCCCCGTGGCGGGACTTCTCCATGCCGCCCTCTACGGATGTCGGGCACACGTGCTTCCTGCTCTGGTAGAACGCGAGTATCTGCAGTTCCGTCGAGACGTCGACGTGACGCAGATCGATCCCCGGCGGCACGACCAGGCTCGCCGGGGCGAAGTTCAGTATGGCGGATACCCCGGCGGCGACCAGCAAGTCGGCTGCGTTCTGCGCCGACGACGCCGGCGTGGCTACGACGCCGATGGATGCCCGACTCGCCGCCACCACCTTCCCCAGGTCCGACAGAGGCGATACCTCGACACCCCCGACCACCTGGCCCACTTTCGCCGGATCCGAGTCGACCAGCGCGGTGACCCGGAACCCCTTGCCTGGGAGACCGCTGTACAGCGCGAGCGCGCGACCCAGGTTGCCGACGCCAACGATGGCGACGAGCCAGTCCCTGTTGAGCCCGATCTCTCTCTCGATCCTGGCCATGAGGGAGCCGACGTCGTAGCCGCTGCCTCGAGTGCCGAGCGTACCCAGATGGGAAAGGTCCTTGCGGACCTGTGTAGCCTTTACTCCCGCCAGCTCTGCCAGCGTCTCGGAGGACACGGTCGGGACCAGCTCCACCTGCAGCTCCTCCAGCGCCCGTAGGTAGCGAGGAAGCCTTGCCACGCTTGCTTCGGGCACCCGCCTGGGAACCGCCGCCGCCGGCCCCGGCTGTCCAGGCCGTTCGGCCTGTCCGGGCTGTCCGGGATCGCTGCGGCTCGCGGACTGCACGTCCCCACGCTACCTAAAAGCGACGCAGTGCGCCGGCCTCGAGGCCGGTGGTGGAGCGCCGCTCGGGGCGCAGCCCCGAATCAAGTTGGCCGGACCTGTTGCTCGATGTACTGGCGCAGGACCTGCGCAGGACCTCAGTCGGGGCTCCACCACCAGATCCAGCGAAGTACGAGCCAGACCACAGTCCTCTGGGCCGCCAGTAGTGCCTGGCAGTCTCGGGGGGCTCCTGGCGCAACCGCCTGGCCGCAACTCCCTTGAGACTATCGACTAGGAATCTCCCACCTTCAGGTGGGAGAGGACGTCAACTGCGGCAGGCGTACTGTGGCGATGAACAGGGAGGTACGGGACAGAGTGAAGCATGGCGCAACGGACGGCGTCGGATGTCCGACGCCATTTGCGACCGGACGACTCGACGACCGGGACCGTCTCGGATGAAGCCCTGCATCACTTTCGCCTCCGACTTCGGCCTCGTGGACGAGTTCGTCGGGGTGGTACATGCGGTGCTGATCCGCCTGGCCCCGGAATGCCATGTGGTCGACCTGAGTCACGGCATACCCCCTCACGACGTGGGCGCAGGGGCGAGGCTCCTGCTGCGGAGCATCCGCTGGATGCCTGACGGTGCGCTGATGGCCGTGGTGGACCCCGGAGTGGGAGGAGCACGGAGGGCTCTGGGGGTGATCACGGCCGAGCGACCGGGACTGCTCCTGGTGGGACCGGACAACGGCGTCCTCTGGCCGGCGCTGGAAGAGCTGGGCGGGGCTACTGCGGCAGTCCACCTGGCACGGCCTGCGCTGGCGACGGATGGCAGCAGCCACGCCGGGAGGACGTTCGACGGACGGGACGTGTTCGCTCCCGCAGCCGCGAACTGGTGCAACGGAGCGTCCCTTGCCGAGTTGGGGGAGGGGCTCGAACTACGCACGCTCGCCCGGCTGCCGTCGCCCGAGGTCGCCATCGGGGACGACTGGCTGTCGGCCGAGGTGACCTGGATCGACCGGTTCGGGAACGTGGAGCTTTCCGCCCACGCGGAGCAGTGTCGCGGGCTGGGCCCCCGCACGGAGGTGACGATCAGGCGTGCCGACCCGACCGCCTCCCCGTGCTTGTGGTCGGAAGCGGTCGTCGTGACCAGTTTCTCGGATCTGGCCAGCGGAAGACTTGGCCTGATCGCCGACTCGTCGGGCATGGCTGCGCTCGTCATGAACCAACGCAGCGCCGCCAGCACCCTCGGTGTCAGGATCGGTGACAGGGTGCTGCTCAGAACCGTCTCCGGCTGAGCGGCCCTCCGAAGGACCGGCCTACGACAGATGGTGGGCGGCCCTGTCCTGAGCCTGCCCTAGCCCGATCGGCCCAACTCCGCCGAGCGTGCTGCCGCCTCCTGCACGGCTGCCATGAAAGCTGCCCGAGTAGCCCTGTCCTCCAGGACCCGGATACCGGCGGCCGTGGTGCCGGCGGGCGAGGTGACTGCAGCCCGGAGTGCCTCGGGAGTCTGGCCCGAGCGGTCGACCAGAGCCGACACGCCGGCGAACGTGCCGTGAACCAGCGCCGCCGACTGGTCTCTCGACAGCCCGGCGTGAACCCCTGCTTCCGTCATGGCTTCCACCACCAGCAGCAGATACGCAGGTCCGGAACCCGACAGGCCGGTGACCGCGTCCAGGAGCGACTCGTCCACTCGGACGGACTCCCCCACCGCGGCCATGACGGACTCCGCCCATTCCATGTCCGACTCTCCGCTGCCAGGCCCCCCGGCGAGGGCCGTGGCGGACGAACCGACCAGGGCCGCGACGTTGGGCATCGCCCGCACGACAGCCGTTCCCGGACGCAGCCACTCGGCGATCCGAGCGCTACCGACACCGGCCACGATCGACAGCACCCGTTCCGTTGCGGTGGACGCCTCCGCGAGAGCCGTACAGGCTGCCTGCACCTC
This sequence comes from Actinomycetes bacterium, assembly GCA_021795215.1. Taxonomy (GTDB): domain Bacteria; phylum Actinomycetota; class Acidimicrobiia; order Acidimicrobiales; family JAKAOS01; genus JAJYPS01. The sequence continues at coordinate 5,265 of JAJYPS010000015.1, read as the reverse complement.
CGGCGGCTTCACCGCCAGCACCGCTGCCTCGAAAGGCTGCGGCGCCGAGTACAGCCCGACTCCGGGGTATCGCGCTGCCAGAGCGTCACGCCTGCTGTCGCTCGGCTCCACGACGGCCAGCTCGGCTCGGTCCGCCCAGCCCGAGCCGATCAGGCCGGACAGGAGCGCCTCTCCCATCTTGCCGCAGCCGATCAGCGCAAGCTGTTCCATCAGGCACACTCCACCAGGTCCGCACCGACCAGCGACTCGTAGACCGAGCAGAGGCTGTCCGCAGCGGCCGACCAGGTGTACCGCAGGGCACGGCGACTGGCCGCCGACGACATCGACGCCGCAAGCAGCGGATCGTCGAGGATGGCCTGCGCTTGGGCCGCGAACCGGCGAGCGTCGCGGTGCTCCACGAGGAAGCCGGTCCGCTGGTGCTCCACCAGGGTGTTGAGCCCTCCTACCGCCGACGCCACTACCGGCGTCCCGCAGGCGGCCGCCTCCAACGCCACGAGACCGAACGACTCCGAGCGCGACGGGACCAGGCACACGTCGGCTGCCCGGTACCACGACGAGAGCAGCTCGTGGGACTGCGGCTGCACGAACCGCACCCGGCCCTCCAGTCCCAGGGCACCTACCATCCGATGCAGCTCCGCCATCGTGTCGTACCCGCTCGGCCCGCTCGGCCCCCCGATCACTGCGAGGCTCGCCTCGTGGCGGTCGGCCAACTGCGAGAGGGCGTGCACTGCGAGCTCCGCGCCCTTCAGCGGCTGGATCCGGCCGACGAACAGCAGCAGTGGCTTGTCGTGCGGCACCCCTACGGCGCGTCTCGCCTGGGCCCTGTCGCCGGGAGAGAAGATCGCCGACTCGACGCCAGGCGGAACCAGCTTGATGCGGTTGGGGTCGGCCCCGTACAGGTCCGCCAGCTGCATAGCCTCGACGGTGCACGAAGCGAGCACCGCGTCGGAGCAACCGATCACCTGAGCTTCGGCAAGCGCCCGTCGTTCGGTCTCCAGGGCGGACTCCTCGTCGCTCTGCCCGCCACCCGCCGCCTTGCGGTGGGACTCGGCTACCGTCTCGTCGGCGTTCGCCGCTGCTTTCACTCGATCGAGCGTGTGGAAGGTCGAGATGAGCGGAACGCCGAGCTCGTGCTTGCAAACATGCCCGGCCAACCCGGACAGCCAGTAATGGGCGTGGAGCACGTCGGGACGCTCGGCCGACGAGCCGCCGATCCTCTCCAGCACCGACTGGGTGAAGTCGGCCACCACGTCCGGAAGCTCCTCTTTCCGGAGGGGGACGAGCGGTCCTGCGGGCACGTGATGGACCTTCAAGCCCGGCTCGATCTCCACCACGGAGGGCAGCGCCGCCGACCAGGACCGGGTGTAGACGTCACACGCCACCCCTCTCCGGGCCAGCGCCGAGGACAGCTGTCGGACGTACACGTTCATGCCGCCACCGTCGCCTGTGCCCGGCTGGGCCAGCGGTGAGGTGTGCATAGAGAGGACTGCCATCCTGCGCACCGGACAGAGGGTACAGGCGCGCCCGGATGGCCGCTTCCACCGGCTCACGGCCGCTCCGGCGGACAACCTCCGAAGTCGGCCCTCGGGCAACAGCTCCTGGGCGGTTGAGCCATCAGCGGAGCAGCTGTCCCACCTCCGCCTCCCCGTCCCGGTAACGGCGGACGATCTCGGCGTGTATCAGATCGATCTGGGAGTGGAGCGCCCTGCGCTGTGCGGATATCGCCGCCTCCCACGCAGCCAGCCGGTCGGCCATGTCCGAAAGCTCTTCGTCCCCGAGGCTGCCGGGATCGCTGGCCGCTCCCGGATCGGCCGCTGCATCGAGCCCTTCCAACAGAGCCGAGCCTCCCACTTCGGGCACCAGCACCTCGGCAAGTCTCACCGGGCCCGTCGACTGACGCTTCTCGGCCAAGACCTCCGCGAGTCGGGTCACCAGATCGTCCGAACCCTCCCCCTCGCCGCCAGACCGCCTCGCCAGCTCCGAGCGCAGGATGTCCAGGCGAGCTTGCGCCAGTCGCCGTAGGTACGAGAGCTGGTCTTCGGCAGCGGTGCAGGCGAGGCGCTTTCTCCGGACGTCGTCCAGCGACTGGGCCTGCAGATCCGCCAGGTACTCCGGCGACAGCACCTGCTCCAGCGAAACCGGTCCCGTGTTGCCCTCCCCGACAGTCACCCCCATATGGTAGAAGCAATTCAGAACGGCTATGAAAAAGTGCCCGGCGGGCACAGCAGACGGTTCGTCGCCCCGGAGGGGGTTCTCCAGGAGCGTCCCTCCCTCCCCTTCGGTGCGTACCGCCAGATTGCGACACCCTTCAGAGTCGCCCGCGGCACGGGCCCGAAGATCCGACTGTCAGTAGATCGGGCCAGGTTGTCGCCGACGAGCCATACGTCTGACCCTCGTACCGCCTCGACCCTCTTGCAGAGCACGCGGCGGGGATCCCGAGGGTCGGGCGCGACCACCACCTGCCCCCGGCCGAGTACGAGCGGAGGCGCCAGCAGCAGCCGGTCCCCGTGGAGAAGCGCCGGGCTCATGCTGTCGCCCTCGACCTCGAACCTGCTCGTCCAGAGCCAAACCGCGAGCACCGCCGCTGCTGCTGCTGCCGCTGCCGCTGCCGTGACCGCTGCCGCGACCGAACACGCGCACGCCGGCACGAGCCTGTCCGGGCCGGGGCTCACGAGCCTGTCCGGGCCGAGGCTCACGACGCTGTCCGGGCCGGGGCGGCGAGCAGGTTGCGGTGGTCCCGGCATAGGCTCGGCCGTGAGCGGACACCTGCTGCCGAAGCAGCGGCAGCCCCACAGAGCAAGGAGCTCACCAATGCGCATTGCGAACCGGTTGTTGAACCTGGCGGACAGGCTGTCCGCCCCGAAGAGCGCCCATGCCCACTGCGACCTTCCTTGCGGCGTCTACGACCCGGCCCAGGCACGGGTGGAAGCAGACTCGGTGAAGGCCATCATGGAGAAGTCGGCAGCGTCCGACGACGCCTACTTCAAGGAGCGGGCCATCGTGATCAAGGAGCAGCGGGCGGCCGAGGTCAACCACCACCTCGACATCCTCTGGTACCAGTACTTCACGCCCGCGCATCTCGAGCAGTACCCCCAGCTGCACGATCTGTTCTGGAAGGCGAAGAAGGCGACCAGTCAGGCGAAGCGGACCAACGACGTGGCCGTCGCCCAGGGCCTGCTGGACTCCATCGCGGAGATCGACCGGATCTTCTGGGAGACCAAAAGGGGCTGACCGGCACGTCGGGCGACTCCGGCTTCACCCGCCGGAAACGGGGGGCAGGACGGCCACCTCGTCGCCGGGCTGCACTGGCGACGAGTACTCCACCTGCTCCCCGTTCACCCAGATCCGACAGCTCGGGAGTATTGCCCGGAACGACGCCCCGTACCGGATGGAAGCCTCCGACAGCACCTCTTCCACGGTCCGACCGGGCACGGTGTCACGGTCCACTCCTGCCGCCTCCCTTGCTGATGCGAACAGCCGCAGCTCGACCGGCACACCGGCAACGTAACAGGAGCGAGGGTGCGGTCGGCCCTCGATACGGTCGAGTCGGCCAAGGATGCCAGCGCCATGCGGTCCACCCGGCCTGGCGTCGGGCGCAGTAGGGTCTGGCCGATGCAGGTCAGGATCATCCGGTCTGCCAACCGGCGCCGGACGGTGCAGGCGAGAGTGGTGAACGGCGAAGTGGTGGTGAGGGTGCCTCAAGGCATGGCCGCCGAAGAGGAGAGCCGCGTAGTCGAAAGGCTGCACAGGCGACTCGAGCGCCGCTCGGCCGCCAAGGAAGTGGATCTGGCCGAACGCGCCGGGCGGCTGGCCGATCGCCACCGCCTTCCCCTTCCCTCAGGCATCCGATGGGTATCGAACCAGGAGACGCTGTGGGGCTCGTGCACGCCTGCCACAGGTCAGGTGCGGATCTCCGACCGTATGTCCGGTATGCCCCTGTGGGTTCTCGACTACGTCCTCGTCCACGAGCTGGCCCATATCTCCCAGCCCGGGCACGGCCCTGCCTTCTGGCGACTCGTCGATCGCTACCCGCTGTCGGAGAGGGCTCGGGGATACCTGATGGCCAGCGGAGCCGGGGCCGATCTCGACGGCACGGATATTGACCCCGTGCCGGCTTGACCTGATGCCGACGCCCTAACCCCAATATGGTTCAGTTAAGGGCCAGCTGCCGAATGGACGGTGAACCGTGGTGGCCGGGTCGGCTGTGGCCATGTCTGGTGTCGTGTCCGCTTGACATGCCACTTGACGTACTTCCGCTTGACGACTCTTGGGTTGGACCGCTGCAGCCGTAGGGGGTTGAGGCGTGCCACGAGGAGGGCGATGGCATGGCTCCAGCTGTGCTCAGTGCCCTGAGGGGGAAAAATCGCGCGCCGCTGGAATCGAGCGGCGTGCGATGCGCAGAGCTGCGACGAAGCTGACCCTGTCGGGGTCGACCCCGGCTTGGTCGGCGGCTTCCCACATCAAGGTGCGGATCGCGTAGTGACAGCACAGGTGGCCCCAGATCTCTTGTAGCACGAGGTCTGGCGACTTCGAGCGCAACACTGTTCGTGCCCCGCGCTGGTGGGTCTTGAGCTCGTCGAAGGCGGACTCGATCTCCCAGCGCTGTGCGTAGGCGCAGGCAAGGTCTTCGGCCGAGACGTCGGCGGGATCGAGGACTGTCGTGAAGAGCCGGTACGCCTCGTCGTTGGGACGTCCGTCGTCGATGCGGTAGTCGATCACCCGGATGACGAGGGGTGCTGCCTTTCGACCGGCGTTTCCCGATGGGCGCAGCTCTGCGAGATAGGACCCGTCCGCCAGAGACTCCACGAAGCGGGGCTTCATGGTGGACGTGGCCCGCCACAACAGGTCCGCTCCGGTGGCGGCAGCCTTGGACCAGAGCGGGAACCCGCAGAACCCCCTATCCGCGAGTAGCAGCGTCCCAGGCGTCAGCCGATCGATCAGCTCACCTGCGAGGGTGTTCTCCGCTTTGGTGTAGGGCCCTACCGCGGCGTCGAGTATCGCATGGGATCCGCACTCCGCGACGGCAACCACCCTGGCCTGGGGGAAGGCGGCCCGCTCCCCTTTGTTCACCCCCGGACGCCCGAAGAAGGCGGCATTGTCCGCGGTGTCGGCCACGTCGAGACAGGTCCCGTCTATGGCGACCATCCTGCGGCCGCCGAGGAACACCCCCGGAGTGCCTCTGTTCCCGAGTGGCTTTGCGACTCTGGCGAACAGCGCTTTCAGCGGCTCGGGGCCCAGGCGTGCTCGGGCCTGGAAGATGGCCGA
>JAJYPS010000095.1 GCA_021795215.1 Actinomycetes bacterium | reverse complement strand
AGCGATCCAGGCAGACCCCGCTGAAGCAGGAACCCACCGAAGAGATGCCGCGTGACGTGGCACTCGGTAGGAATGTCCCACCTGAAGGTGGGAGAGGACGTCAAGAGCCCTTCCCGGCCAAGCCCAACCGAGCGCCGTCCGCCGGACCCTCTTGGAGGCTTCCAGCACCTCTCCTCGCTGGCTGGCGAACTGGGATCGCTCTGCTGCCGCCTCGGTGCACCATGCGGGCAGTGGCCTGATCCTGGTCGTCGTCTTCGCACAGCTGGCGGTCGGCCTGACCGCTCTCAAGCGAGGCTGGCCCCGGTTGGTCGCCGGATGGGCAGGCCTCGGCATTGGATTGGCGCAGTGGGTGCTCGGCCAGGGAATGGGCCAGCTCTACAGCGGGCAGGCAACTGACCCCAACACAGGAGTACCGGTGCTGATCCTTGCGGTAGCACTCCTCGCGACAAACCGGCTACCGAGGGCGGCGAGCAAGCTCCACACAGTCCCCCGAGAGGGCGATGTCCAGCCGTTGGCGGTCAGAGAACCGATTGGCCCCGGTTCGTGTTACGGCTTGAACCGGGCCGGACGAAGTGCTGACGAAGTGCCTCGGAGTCCCACGCCGGACGAGCGACCTCCGCTTCGTCCGTCTCCCGGACGAAGGACCGGAATGGCGGGTGAGACGCAACGAGCATTCCCGAGCCACCGCACGCTCGTGAGGGCGTCGCTGGCGTTCACCGGCGGCCGCTGAACCACCTTCGATCCGGCTTTTCGGAGGCCTCCGCCGAAAGCGGAAGACATCGCCTGCGGCCCTCCGGAGCGAGGTGGAGACAGACGGGATGGTCGGACTAACAAGTGGGGCAAGACCAGGCGAAGCTCCTCCGCCGTCGGCTCACCGCAGAGCAGCTCACGACTGCTCCAGCTGCGTCCGGTCAGGCTGCGACCCGTTTGGGGTTCAGCCTGCCAAACCGGCACGGGGCAGACGCCGCGCCTTCAAGTCTGTTCGGTCACCCCCAGATTCAACCCGAACTCCGACAACTTGCCCTTCCGCATTGCGATACTCTCCGGCCAGCAGTGGGGAGAGGGAGCGCAATTCAATGGCAAGAGTCGCCGCCGGAGCACTCCCTTCGTGAGGCCTGATCTCCGCAGTCAGATCAGGCGCCGTTCAGCGTTGTCCATTCGCGGGAGGAGAAGTGGATGATCGAGGTCGACGACCTCACCAAGCGCTACGGCGACAAGACGGCGGTGGCCGGCCTGTCCTTCACCGTGGGTCCGGGAATCGTCACCGGCTTCCTCGGTCCGAACGGCGCCGGCAAGTCGACCACCATGCGCATGATCCTGGGCCTGGACCGGCCCGATGGGGGCAGCGCCACCGTCGACGGGAAGCTCTACCGGGACCTGCCCCAGCCTCTGTCGGTAGTCGGCGCGCTGTTGGAGGCGCGTGCCGTCCACAGCGGTCGCAGTGCCTACAACCACCTGTTGTGCCTGGCCCAGTCCCAGGGCTTCGCAAGACGGCGAGTGGACGAGGTGATCGAGTTGGTCGGCTTGGTCGAGGTGGCGCACAAACGTGCCGGCGGCTTCTCGCTCGGCATGGGCCAGCGACTGGGTCTCGCCGCGGCACTGTTGGGTGAGCCGTCCGTCCTCGTGCTGGACGAGCCCGTGAACGGGCTCGACCCGGAGGGCGTGTTGTGGATCCGCAACCTGATGAAGCGCCTGGCTTCAGAGGGCCGCACGGTGTTCGTCTCCAGCCACCTGATGAACGAGATGGCGGTGACCGCCGACCACCTGGTCGTGATCGGACGGGGAAAACTGATCGCCGACTGCTCGACCGAAGAGTTCATCGCAAGCAACACCGAGCGCAGCGTCCTGGTGCGTAGCCCCGATGGGGGGCGCATTGCGGACGCGATCGCCGCAGCAGGCGGCAGGGTGAGCGCCAATGGCGACGGGTCGCTCGAGGTGGCCGATCTGGACTCGACACGCATCTGGGAGCTGGCCGTCGACGGCGGGTTCGTGCTCTCCGAGCTCACCCCGCGGCGGGGGTCGCTGGAGAAGGCGTTCATGGAGCTGACACGCGACAGTGTCGAGTACGGCATCCCATCGGGTTCGGCGAGCAACGGGAGCGTCCAATGACTGCTACAACGACTACTTCTCGCCTCCAAGCACACAAGCCCGGTTTCGGCCGTCTCGTGCTCGGAGAGTGGACCAAGCTCCGCTCCGTCCGCGCCACCGTGTGGTCTCTGGGCCTCCTCGTCGTGCTGGACCTGGGATTTACCGCTCTGTTTACTTGGCTGACGGTATCGCAGTGGTCGAAAAGCTCTCCCGCTGCCCACGCCGCGGCGATCGCCGACCCTACGAGCCTCATCATGGGCACCGGGCTGGAGCTCGGCCAACTGACGATCTGCGTGCTGGGCGTGCTGGTGATCACGTCTGAGTACTCCACCGGGATGATCCGAGCGAGCCTGTTGGCCGTTCCGAAGCGTCTGCCGATGCTCGCCGCAAAGGCCACGGTGTTCGGCTCGTTAGTGTTGGTTCTGGGCGTCGGTGTCTCCCTGGCGTCGTTCGCCCTGGGCGCTCCGATCCTTCACTCCAAGGCCCCGGTCTCACTGGGCGATCCGGGAGTGCTCCGCGCCGTGGTAGGCGGCGGCATGTACCTGTGCGTGTTGGGACTGTTCTCCCTGGCCGTCGGCACCATCGTTCGGCACACCGCTGCAGCGCTCACCGGCGTCATCGCCTTCGTGCTGGTCGTGGCTCCGCTCACCCTGCTGATACCTGGCAGCATCGGCAAGTATGTGCACGCCTACATGCCGTCACAGGCGGGCCAACTCATAACCCAGGCGCACCGGGGGCCGCAGGACCTGCTTACGCCGTGGCAGGGCTTCGGCGTCTTCTGCGCCTGGACTGCAGCGCTCCTGATCGTCGCCGGCATCATGCTCAATCGACGCGACGCTTGAGCCGTCTCGTGGCCAGGGGCGCCCGCCACTCCGGGCCGCATCCTCGCCGTAGGCTCCGCATGTAGCTCCCCGTGGAAAGCAGAGATCAGACGGTCAGCCTCATCTCGCCCACGGTGACGGCCTGACCTCCCAGGAGAACGCGGGCGGCGCGACGTTCCATGCGCACCGTGCCGCCTCTCGCCGACGCCTGTTCGCCGACGAGGCGGGTCTTCGCCTGTCGCTCACCCCAGAAAACGGCCAGGGTGCAGTGAGCCGAGCCGGTCACCGGGTCTTCGGCGACGCCGACGTTGGGGCCGAACACGCGACTCACGCAATCGATCCCGTCGCGGTCCCCAGCCGCTGTCACGATCACGGCGCGGGCGTCGATGCGAGCAAGCGAGGCAAGGTCCGGCTCGAGGCTTCGGACCGCGCTTGCGTCGGCCAGCTCGACCAGCGCGTCGAAACGGCCCCGGCCGTACCATCGGACACCGCTCAGGCCGAGAAAGGCGGGCGGGTCACATTCGGCGGGAGGATCGGCAGGAAAGTCCATCTCGACGAAGCCTTCGTCGACCGACCTGCAGATCAACGGTCCGCTGCGAGTGTGAAAGCGGGCTGAACCACCAAGCAGGTGGGCAGCGGCCAGAGTGGCATGACCACACAGGTCCACCTCTGTCGTGGGAGTGAACCAACGCAGGTCGTGATCGCCATCCGGGCGTGTGACGACGAACGCTGTCTCGGCAAGGTTCATCTCCCGGGCCACTGCCTGCATGTAGGCGTCGGTCGGGAACCGCTCCACGACGGCCACGGCAGCCGGATTTCCGGTGAACGGCCGGTCGGTGAAGGCGTCGACCACGCGCAGCGTCATGCTCACGAGAGCGATGCTACCGACGCAGGAGTCCGCTGGTCCGTTGGGACTGGGATCGATGGACGGCTCGGTCGGTGCTCGGCGCGATCCGCTGGCCGCCGCTGCGTACCCCCCGATTGACCGACGGCCAGTCTATCTAGTATCGTCGATGGTCGATGGATGAGAACTTGATCGACCGGAACACGGCCGAGATGTACGCGGAGTGGTTCCGCGCCCTTGCGGACCCCACCCGGGTTCAGCTCCTGGCGCTGCTCGCTGAGTGCCGGAAAGCGGTGTCGGTAGGAGAGCTGACCACCGCTTTGCCGGTAGGTCAATCGACAGTCAGCCACCACCTCGCGGCGCTGGCGGCAGTCGGCTTCGTCCAAGTGGAGCGACGAGGCACCAGCTGCTTGTACTCCGTCAATCCGCGCTGCGTGGAGTGCTTCCCGAGCGCAGCGGACGTCGTCATGGGCCGACGGCCCCCCGAGCCCCGGCCGCCTTGTTGCGGCCCCGATACCGAAAGGCCCCGGTCATGAACGAAGCCGCCGAACAGGCCGACCTCCGCACCAGCGACGACATCTGCTCCAGCGACCACATCCCCATCCGCGATGCCGTCAGGCGCCGATACGCAGCCGCAGCCGCTCTCGCCGCCACCGGTGAGACCGACCGCGCACGGGCCGCCGCAGAGTGCAGCGCTTGTTGCAGCGACACCCTTCCCGGCAGCACCGACGAGGAGGGCCGCGTGGTCTTCGGCGGCGAGCTGTACGACCCGGAGGTGGCCGATGATGCTACCGAGGCTGCTCTCGGCGCCTCCCTCGGCTGTGGGGTGCCGACCGCGGTGGCTGACCTGCGGCCCGGCGAGACGGTGTTGGACCTCGGTTCCGGCGCCGGTGCGGACGTGCTGCTCTCGGCCCGCCGCGTGGGGCCGACTGGCAAGGCGGTCGGCCTGGACATGACCACCGAGATGCTCGAGCTGGCCCGAGCGAACGCGGCGCGGGCCGGCGTCGCCAACGTCGAGTTCCTCCAGGGTTACCTGGAGGACATCCCCCTGCCCGACGCCGGCTTCGACGTGGTCATCTCGAACTGCGTGATCAACCTCGCCGCCGACAAGCTCAAGGTGCTGGGCGAAGCGGCCCGCGTCCTTCGCCCCGGCGGTCGCTTCGCCGTTTCCGACGTCGTCGCCGACCCTGAAATGGACGATGCCACCCGCGCCGACACGGAGAGCTGGACCGGCTGCATCGCCGGGGCGCTCACCGCCGAGCAGTACCGGGAGGCTCTCGCTGCCGCCGGACTGAGCGACGTATCGATCACCACGACGCATCGGGTCCACGCCCACGCAGCCAGCGCGATCATTCGCGCCACCAAACCTGACGGCGAGGTCCGGAACATCGCTCCGAAACGCTAGCGGAGGGAGTCCCGACGCTCGGGGTTGGACCGGTGGGCGCTGGACCGGTGGGCGCTGAGGGTGTCCGGTCCTTGGGCCGGCCCTCGCGATGCGACCGGATGGACGGGCGTCTCGCAGAGATCGTTGCAACCGAGAAGGAACGCCGTACCACGAGTCATCAGTGTACTACTGTGCTAGAGAATGAGTACACTCCTATAGAATGAATACACCATTGAATGGCCCCGCGGCTCGGGAGCCGGCGATCCGATTCCACATCACGCGAGGATCGGGGCTGCCGGCCTACCGCCAACTCGTCGACCAGGTACGCCAAGCGTTGAGCCTGGGCCTCCTGGCTGCCGGCGACCGACTTCCCTCGGTGAGGGAGGTGGTAGCGGAGGTGACGATCAACCCGAACACCGTCCACCGGGCATATCAGGTGCTGGAAGCTGACGGAGTGGTTGAAGCCAGGGCAGGCCTCGGCACCTTCGTCACGAGCGTGGCCCCGCCTTCGGCGACCCCCGAACACCAGATGGAGCTCCAAGAGGACCTACGATCGTGGGCTGAGCGAGCCCGCCGCTCAGGGATGAGCGCGGAGGCGATCAGCGCCCTGATCGCAGTCACCTTCCCGAACCCTGCTCACCAGAGGCAGTCGAGTGAGTGACAACCAGGCTGCGGTTGCCACTTACGGCTTGGGGAAGCGATACCGTCGGAGCCGGGCGCTGTCGGAGTGCACGTTCTCCCTGCCGCCGGGACGGATATGCGGTCTGGTCGGCCCGAACGGGGCAGGCAAGTCCACACTGCTAAGGATCCTCGCCGGTCTGACAGTCCCCGACGCTGGCAGCTTCGAGTTGCTGGGTGAGACGCCAGGGCCGGGGCGCAGCGGATGGCGGCGTGTGGCGTACCTTGACCAGGACCGGCCGCTGTACCGCCGCTTCAGCGTGGCCGAGACCCTACGGGCCGCAGCAGCGCTCAACGCCACCTTCGACTTCGGATGGGCCCGCCGCACGCTGGAAGACCTGGGCTTCGATCTCCACCAGACGGTGGGCACGCTTTCGGGCGGCCAACAGACTCAGCTAGCACTCATCTGGTGCTTGGGCCGCCGCCCAGCGCTGCTGCTCCTGGACGAGCCCACTTCGGCATTGGACCCCCTGGCTCGCGAAAGCCTGGTTCGTCTTCTGCTGGCCACAGTCGCCGAGAACGGGACGACGGTCATCGTCTCCTCCCATGCCGTCTCCGAGCTTGGGCAGTTCTGCGACTTCCTGGTGCTGCTCACCCGGTCGCAGGTCCGCTTGACGGGGGATGTCGACGAGCTCCTCGCCAGCCACCGATTATTGGTGGGGGCTGCGGAAAGTTCGCCGCCCGGCACGGTACTCTCCTCGGCCACTGCCGGTCGCCAGGCGACTGTACTGGTGCGGTCCGAGGGGGAGTTGTTCGCCCCCGGATGGGATGCGGAGCCTGTCGACCTGGAGCGGATGGTCGTGGCCTACCTGCGCCTGTATGCCTGCGCAGAAGACGAGTCCGCAGCGCTCGACGCCACGACGTCTGCTCGGGTTCGCTCGTGACGTGGCTGGCTTGGCGAGTGCAACGCAGCTCGATCCTCGCTTCGGTATCCGCCGTCAGCCTGGTGGGTGTATGGCTGGTCGCCGGGGGCTTCGCCCTTCACCACTCGACGAACGCGGCGCGCTGGACCGAGCTCGACGTCGCCATGCTGTTCGCTTTGCCCTGCTTTGTCGGGCTCGCGGTAGGGGCACCGCTGGTTGGTGAGGAGCTCGACCGTGGCACCGTGCGCCTCGCCTGGAGCCAGGAAGCAAGTCGCGGCCGCTGGCTCGGCAGCAAGCTGCTCGTCGCCACCGCGGCAATCGGGCCGCCCTTCGCGCTCCTCGCAGGCCTGGTCGGCTGGTGGTCACGGACACTCGCTGTTCCCGACTCGCTCTTCACCGGTGTCGGCATAGCACCAGCGGACTTCGACGTGACCGGGCCGGCATTCGTCTCCTATGCCCTGTTCGCCTTCGCGCTCGGCATCCTGCTGGGTGCGCTTCTCGGTCGCCCCATCTGGGCGTTCGTGGCAGGCGTCCCCACCTACGTGGCCGTCCGTTCCGCGGTCCAGGAGCTGCTCCGGCCACGCATGATCCCGCCGTTGCGATTCGTCGACCGGACCGGCGATGTACCCGCGGCCCTCACGCATGCTTGGGTCTTCAATGCGGCCTGGCAGGCGTCCGGACCGACCGCAAGGGGGGCTGCGCCGCCAACCTTGGGCGGCCTCCCCGAGAGCGTGATGCGCTGCGTCGCACAGCCGGGCCACCCACCCACCATCGCCGCCTGCGCCCGACTGCTTCGGCTGCAGTACACCGGGCTCTACCAGCCACCCGACCGCTACTGGGTGCTTCAGGGCATCGAGAGCGCGATATTCCTCGCACTGGCGTTCGCTCTCTGCGCGCTGGGCGCCCTCGCTGTCCGGCACCACAGCGTGTAACCATCATTCGCTCGGTGACACGTTGCTCGCGCAGGCACCGGCGGAGCGCGGACAGGCCGTCACCCGCCGGCCTGGCTTCGCTCTGTCCTTCGGCTGATCACCTCACCCCGTCAATCCCCCGGAATCCGAAGTGCAGCATTCGTCCGAGTGGAGAGAACGAGGCACGCGGGTCGGACACCGGCGTCCCGTAGGCTCTCCACGGGGCGGCCGCCATTCGCCGCCATCCGCCGGGGAACCGTGGGCGAAGGAGGAGACCAGGAGCATGACCAAGGAGCCGACGGATCGGATCGCATTCCTGGGCACTGGCATCATGGGGTTCCCTATGGCCCGCAACCTTGCCGGCGCAGGATTCGACGTTCGGGCATGGAACCGGTCCCGCGCCAAGGCGGAGCCGCTGGCCGAGCACGGAGTGACGGTGTGCGGCACTGCCGCCGAAGCGGCTGAAGGTGCGGACGTGTTGATATCGATGCTCTTCGACGGCGACTCGGTCGCGAGTGTGGTCCTCGGTGAGCCCGATCTGTTGCCACTTCTGGCGCCGGAGGCGCTCTGGCTGCAGATGACGACTGTCGGAGTCGAAGCCGCGGGGCGTCTCGTGTCTGCTGCGGCGAAGGCGGGCGTCGGGTTCTTCGATTCGCCGGTGCTGGGCACGCGTGGGCCGGCCGAGAGCGCCAAGCTGGTCGCCCTGGCATCCGGTCCAGCGGACCAGAGGGACCGGGCGGCTGCCGTGTTCTCGGCAGTGGCCCAGAGGGTGGTCTGGCTGGGCGACGGCTACCAGGGAAGTGCGCTGAAGATGGTCGTCAACAGCTGGGTGCTGGCCTCGACCGCCGCCATCTCGGAGGCGTTGGCACTGGCGAAGGGGCTGGGCCTCGGCCAGGAGCTGTTCCTCGAGGCAATACGGGGCAGTCAGGTTGACCTTCCCTACGCCCACATCAAAGGGTCGGCGATCATGGCCGGAGACTTCGAGGCCAACTTCGGTCTGTACAACGCGGAGAAGGACTCTCGTCTGGTCGTGGAGGCCGCCAGGCGCTGCGGGGTAAGGGCGAAGGTGGCCGAGGCGGTGTCGGAGCAGTACCGGACGGCCCTCGAGGCGGGCCACGGGGATGCCGACATGGCCGCGGTGTACCACGCTGCGGAACCGGAGGCCGGCACTACGGGTCACGACTGAGAGATACTGCTGCGGTGTCCGAATTGAACGTGCTTGGCGGCCCACTCGAACCGTGCAGCTCCGATCCCCTGACCGGTTTCTATCGGGACGGCACGTGTCGCACCGGAGTGCAGGATTTCGGCAGCCACACAATCTGCGCCGTCATGACCCAGCCGTTTCTGGAGCACCAGAAGCGCATAGGCAACGACCTCAGCACTCCGATGCCCCAATACCGGTTCCCAGGCCTCGTTGCGGGCGACAGGTGGTGCGTCACGGCCGCGAACTGGCTCCGGGCTCACCACGACGGTGTGGCTGCCTACGTCGTGCTGGCTTCGACGCACCAGCGGGCGCTCGAAGTGGTGCCATTCGACG
>JAJYPS010000014.1 GCA_021795215.1 Actinomycetes bacterium | reverse complement strand
CCAGCCTGCCGTCCTCGTCCAGCAGCTTCGGCACCACCGCACCCACCGACTTCTGGTTGGCCAATCGCTCCACGAGCGGCTCGAGCCAACCTGGGGTCACGAATGCGTCGCTGTTCAGCAGGCACAAATAGCGTCCCAGGCTGTAAAGCGCCGCCTGGTTCATCGCAGTGCCGAAGCCCAGGTTCCGTTCGTTCCGCAGGAACGTCGTCCGAGGGGGCCGATCGGTGCGAGACAAGCAGGCCTCCACCACGCCTTCGGCGTCGCCCACAGCCTGCGCACCCACAGCCGGCGGGCCGGATTCCACCTTCGCTACGGGCGTCGCTGGGACCTCTCCTCCACGCTCCGGGCCGCCGTCCGGGCGGCCGTCCGAGCCGTGGACCGCCGGGCCGTCGTCCGCCGAAGGGGCCAAAGGTGAAGCGTTGTCCACGATCACCAGCTCGTAGGGAGCTCGGGTGTTCTGGATCAGTGCCGTCACCGCCGTCTCGAGAGCGCCGAACGCTCCGTACACGGCGATCAGCACCGACAGGTCCGGATCGCCCGCCTGCCGCTCCTCGCCCCCCCGGCTGTGCATTTGGCTCGTCCTGCTCACCTAGTCGCTCCGGGCGGCCGACCGAAGCCTTGCGAACGCCTGGCGCGGCAGCTCCGAGTATCTCATCACCTTCGTCCCCCGCACCCTGTCCAGCTCAGCCGCGACGGCATCCCGGTCCCTCTCCAGCTCCGATATCCGGTCCTCCAGCCGGGTCTTCTCGGCATCCTGCCGCCAGAGCAGGTCGGCCGTAGCGAGGCGCATCGATCTCTGCCGCTCCCGGCAGGCGTCCAGAGCGGCAAGAGCTCTGCCGAGTGCCGTGCTCCCATCGGCGGCACCGTCCACCGCCGTCGCAAGGCCGCTGACTCGCCCGATCGCCAGCTCCATGATCGCAGGCAGGGACCGGGGAGGGGGTGGAGCGCCGCGGAGCACCGCCGCCAGTGCGACCGTCTCGGGGCTCCGCGCCAGCACCTGATCGGCCCCGCCCAGCACCGCCGCCACGTCCTCCAGGGAAGCGCGGGGGTCCAGTCCGACACCGACCATGTCCTCGCTCTTCAGCGGGCTCACGTCGATCTGTCGAACGTCCCCGTCCGTCCTGAACACCACCACCGGCATTCCACCCCCGCCGCAGCCCATCTCCTTCAGTGAAGCCAGAGCTTCGGCCGGCGGCATTCCCTCCCGATCCGCTTCCAGCGCGACGAAGGTGCCTTCGGGCAGCCACCCGGCCCGTCGCAGGAACGACAGCCGCCGGCCACGCAGATCGGCCGGGAACAGCACCGACGACAGGGCCGACAGCTCCGCCACTCCGGCACGCAGCGAGCGCAGCCGAGGTATCGCAGGTGGTGCCGCCAAGAGCGACGCCCAGCTGTCCACGTCCACGACGTCGCCCGACTCCGTCCTACCGTTTGCGTACGTGGCGGCCAGGAGCCGGCGCGCCGCTTGGCCGTCGCCGGTAGGGGCCCCTTCCAGGACGGCGCTCGGCAGCACAACCACCAGGCCCATCCGACCAACCAGGCTCTTCAGGCCGTCCCGGCTGAGGTCACCTGCTGCGGCCGCCCTCAGCCCACCGTCGAGGGGATGCGCTCCTCCCACCGGTGCCAGCACCTGCACGTCCGGCGGCGGATCGATCTGCTGTAGATGGCGGACCACCGCCGTCACAGCCAGCCGGTCGCCCAGGCGTCCCGAGTCGAGCGTGCCGATCAACGCCACTGCCGGCCCCATCTCGTCCTCCGGCACCTCCGACCGGGCGGCGACAGGGCAACCGGGCTGTGGCCAGTCGATCCACGTCGGAGTCACGGCTCTGGCGGCGGTCACGTCACAAGGCTAAACCAATCCGCCGACGGGCCGACGTTCTGCAGGCGGCCTTGGCTATCATCTCGGCTCGTGCCCGATACCGACATCGACATGCCGCCGTCGTCAGAGCGAGTCAACGCGGAGATAGAGGCGGAGGTTCGCCGAAGAAGGGCCGCCGGAGAGATCCCGGCCGAACTGGAGGCACAACTGGACCAGGCGTTCGAGCGGTACTCGCCCATGTCTGCCCGCGACGACCTTCAGGCAGGGCTGCGTGCTGCAGATCGAGCCGCCTGGATCGACGTCGACGTGCCGGTCGCCTCCCGAATAGCCGCGGGCACCTTCGTCAAGCGTGTGCTGCGCAAGGCAATGGCGTGGTACCTGAACTACCTCGCCCAGCAGGTGAGGACGCTCGGCGCGACCGGCGTCGCGGTGATGCACGCCCTTGCGCTGCGGGTGGCGGCGCTCGATGGCAAGCTGGGCCAGCTCTCGCCTGCCGATCCGGTCGAGAACGGGGACGTGCAGGGACTGCCCCCCGAGGACGTGCTGGCGTTGGCGCCCGGCCTGCTCGCCCGCTTCGGCGGAACCGACGGACGACTTCTCCACGCCGAGTGTGGCGACGGGTGGCTCATATGCAAGCTGGTCGACTCGGGCGTCGACGCTTACGGCACCGACCCTAGGCCGTCGCTCGTGGACCCGCTGCTGGCGAGGGGCATGGATGCCTGGCAGGAGTGCACCGAGAAGCACCTGGAAGCCGTCGCTCCGTCGTCACTGGGAGGACTCGTCCTGTCCGGCATCGTCGAGAGGGCGCCTCTCGCTCGTCAGCGGGACATGGTCGCCTCGGCGGCGCGAGTGGTCCGGGCGGGGGGCAGGTTCGCCGTCGTGTCGACCGATCCCTCCGCCTGGAGTGCCGACCAGCGCCAGGGGGAGTCCGACCTGTCTCCGGGTCGTCCTCTCCACGCGAGCACCTGGTCTCTGCTGATCGAACGGGCGGGCTTCGGCGGCTGCGAAGTCATCCGTTCGGGGGAGGCCTTCGCGGTGATCGCCACGAGGGCGGCAGCCGGCGGCAGCACCGCGCATTGAGGTTTCCGGCGGCACGCCCGGCAGCCTCCCCGCCGTCGGGCCGGCGGGACAGGTGGCGACATTGAACGTCACGGCCGTCGACCAGTTCATCCCCTCTCTTGCCGTGCACGACGCAATCGGCGCGCACACCCTGCAGCTGCAGTCACTCGCCATGGAGATGGGCTTCGCGTCCCATCTTTACGTCCAGAACGTCGCTCCTCAGTTGGCTTCCAGGGCGAGGCACTACACCGCATACCGTGGGGGACGGGGTCACGTGCTCCTGTACCAGGCGTCGATCGGCAGCCCCGTCGCGGACTTCCTTGTCGGAAGGCCAGAACCACTGCTGCTCTCCTACCACAACATCACGCCAGCCCACATGCTCGAACATTGGGAGCCCGCCGTCTCCGCGGAGCTGGACGACGCTCGTTCCGAGTTGGCCCGGCTGGCCCGCAGGACCACCCACGCGATAGCGGACTCGGGTTTCAACGAAGCCGAGCTGCGTGGCCTCGGCTACACCAGCACATCCGTCTCGCCGCCCATGATCGACCCGGCCGCCATCTCGATGGCACCCGATGCGGCCACCGTCGACTGGCTCGACCATTGGAGGCGTACCCGGGGCTCCGTGCTGCTGTTCGTGGGAAGGATCATACCGAACAAGGCCCAACACGACCTCGTGAGGGCATTCGCCCTCTACAGGGCCCTGTACGACCCGGGCGCCAGGCTCTGCCTGGTGGGCGGCGTCTCGTCCCCCCGTTATCTGGCGGCGCTGAGGGCCCAGGTCCAGGACTTGGGGCTGACCGATGTGGTGGACTTCACCGGCGGCGTGTCGGGCCCCGAGCTGGCCGCCTACTACCGCGGCGCCGACGTGTTCGTGTGCCTGTCCGACCACGAGGGATTCTGCGTGCCGGTCGTAGAGGCCATGCACCACCGCCTGCCGGTCGTCGGGTTCGACGCCGGAGCGGTGGGGGAGACCATGGGAGGCGCGGGCCTGACCCTCCGGTCGAAGAGCCCGGCCCTTGTGGCGACCGCCGTCAACCGAGTGCTGACCGATAGTCGACTGCGGGAATCGCTGATTGCCGCGGGCAGCCGCCGGGCCATGTCGCTCTCCCTCGACGCCGGGCGCTCCAGCTACCGAAGTGAGCTGGAGAAGGCGCTGTCGCTACTTTGAACTCCGAAGCGCTGCGATCCCCCAGGGAAGGACCGGCCTCATCGCCGGGGGAGCCGCGGGCCTCACAGCCGGGGGAGCCGCTACGGCGATCGACCGGGACGGCCGGACAGCCGGCCGCCCGGCAGGGGGAGAGTGGAGGATCCGGAGCGACGGCGGTCGACATCGTCTGTCCCCGGCTGGACCCTGCCGATGCGGTTGGCACCCACGCCAGACTGCTCCACCGGACCCTTGCGGCCCACGGCTACCGCAGCAGGCTCTGGGCCAGCTCCATTCACGACGACCTCAGAGCGGAAGCTTCTCCGGTGGAGGGACTGTTCCGCTGCCACACCCGCTCGGCAGCGGTGGTCTACCAGTTCGCCTCGTCCTGCCCGCTCGCCGCCCGGCTGGCAAGGCTGGACAACCTGATCGTCGATTACCACGGCCTGACTCCGCCGGAGCTGCTGCGCCCCTGGCATCCCCACGCCGCCACCGACGTGTCGATCGCCCGGTCAGACCTGGCCGTGCTTGCTGCCGGAGCTACGGCAGCCATGGCCGATTCGCGCTTCATCGAGGCCGACCTGCGAGCGGCGGGAGCACGCACGACGGCCGTCACGCCACTTCTCATGGAACCGTCGCTTTGGACCCTAGGAGCGGAGTCCCGGAGTTCCCGCCCCTCCTCCGGACGGGCCGGCGGAGCCAGGCTGCTGTCCGTAGGGCGGATCGCTTCCAGCAAGGCCGTCGAGGACCTGGTCGCCATGCTGGCCGCTTACAGGGCCGTGTACGACCCCTCCGCTCGGCTCACGGTGATCGGCCGTCCCGTCGACGGCCCTTATGCCAACGCGCTGCGGGCGATGGCATACGACCTGGGCGTGTCGTCCGCCGTGCACTTCGCCGGCCGGGTGTCGACAGAGGAGTTGTCCCGGTACTACGCCGAAGCCGACGTACTGGTCAGTGCCTCGAGGCACGAGGGCTACAGTGCGACTCTGGTGGAAGCGATGGTTCACGGGCTGCCCGTCGTCGCGCGCCGGTCGGGAGCGGTCGCCGAGACGGTCGGTGCAGCCGCCGTTCTGCTCTCCGACAGCAGCCCGTTCCGCATGGCGGCAGCCGTTCGCCGGGCAGTCGTGGACGACCTGTTCAGGAGCCGCCTCCGGTCCGCAGGCGAAAGGCGGGCTCAGCAGCTGTCTCCGCAGCAAGCCGGCAAGGCGGTCGTGGCGGCACTCGCCCAGTGGATCGGCCCCCCGGGATCGGCTCCGGAGGACGACGGCTGGGGCCTACGTTGAAGATCGGGTTCGTCCTGGCGAGGTACGGCACCGAGGTGATCGGTGGCGCGGAGAACGCCGCAAGGATGTTGGCAGAGGGAATGGTCCGGCGGTTCGGCTGGCCGGTCGAGATCTTTACGACTTGCGCCACCAGCGCCCACACCTGGGACGACGTCTACCCGCCGGGCGACGAGACGATCAACGGGGTGTCAGTCCGCCGCTTCCCCGTCCTGAGAGGCAGGTCGCCCGACTACAACGCCTACTCCGGGCAGTTGTTCGCCGCTCCCGGCGACGCGAGCCTCACCCAGGCCCAACGCTGGGCCGATCTGCAGGGGCCCGTCTGCCCCGACGCCGTCCAGGCCGCACAGGAGAGCGACGCCCGGCTGCTCGTCTACTACCCCTACCTGTTCTACCCCACTATCCGGGGGGTTCCCCAGACGCCGGACCGGGCTGTGCTGCATCCGGCGGCGCACGACGAAGCTCCGCTCCGTCTGAGGCTGTTCCGCGAGGTGTTCGCCTCCGCCAGGGGCCTCGTGTTCCAGACCAGGGCCGAGCGGAACCTGGTCCAGGGCCTGTACCCCGTGGCGGCCAAGCCCCAGCTCCTTCTCGGGCTGGGGGTCGAGCGTGCCCCTGGAGACCGGGGCGGCGCCCGGCACCTGCTCGGCATCGGGGACCGCCCGTTCGTGATCTGCCTGGGACGGGTCGAGGACGGCAAGGGCTCCAACGCCCTGGCCCGGTCGTTCGCCCTGTACAAGGAGCGCCACCCCGGTCCGCTGGCCCTGGTGTTCGCAGGCCCCGTCGCCGATGTCCAACCGGGCCACCCCGACATCGTCGTCACAGGTCCCGTCACCGAGCCCGTCAAGTGGGGCCTGCTCGAGGAGTCCCTCGCCCTGCTGTCTCCTTCGGCGATGGAGTCGTTCTCCCTCGTCGTCATGGAGGCGTGGAGCGCCGGCATCCCCGTCGCAGTCAATGCCGACTGCCTCCCCACGCTGGAGCACTGCAGGGCTTCCGAAGGGGGAATGTGGTTCCGGGGCTACGCCGGGCTGGAAGTGGTGCTCGAGCGTCTCGAGTCGGACCCGGAGCTGCGCAGGCGGCTGGGCCAGGCAGGCCGCAGATACGTCGAGTCCAACTTCTCTTGGCCCGTGCTGCTCGACCGCTACCGTGCCTTCCTGGAGCGCTTGACCCACGTGGCGACGTCGGCCGACGAAAGCAGCTCCGCGTCGCCCGCCGAGTCGCCGTAGGCGTGCAGCTCGAAGGGCCGACCGTCCGCCCACGCTTCCAGCCGAGCCACCTTCTCCGCTCCCCGGCAGTTGCCTCCCTCCAGCCGTCCGGTGCAGATCCCGTCGCCGTCCACTTCGACCGTCGTGCAGAGCACGGCGTCCAGCCCGAGCGCTTCGCCCAGTGGCTTCAGATAGAAAGAGTACGACGCCGACACGACGACGACCGAGTGACCCGCTGTCTTGTGCCCCTCCAGCCGGGCGACCATGTGCGGACGCAGCCTGCTCCGTTGTATGTCCGCTGCGAAGGCCGCACCGATCGCCTGAAGCTCTGCCGCCGGACGGCCCGACAGCAGGTCCAGGCTCACTCGCTCTTTGATCCTGTCCCTGCGAGCGCTCGCCCGCCGAGACTGCCTGCCCGTCGTGCGCTCGGCTGCGAGAGCGCGTCCCAGAGCGGTCACCACTCTGCGCCTCCCGCACGCCCGATACAGGAAGTCCACCACCGTGTCGGACCGGGTCAAGGTGCCGTCGAAGTCGAACGCTGCCACCACAACCGGCTCCGTGTCCACCGGCTCCGTGTCCACCGGCTCCGTGTCCACCGGCTGACAGGTGCTTCCCGCGCCACCTTCGACCCCGGACACGCCGCGCAACGCCGCAGGGGATCTGCCGGACCCCGTCAACCCGGGATCCGGCGGAACAGGCCGCGGGGCAGGAGTGAGAGCACCGCGAAAATCGGGCGCATGGCGGCCGGCACCCAGACGACCGGCGAGGACTTCCGCAACCCCGCCAGCACTGCTTTGGCGACCTCGTCCGCTCCCACCGACAGCGGAGCGGCCTTCATGCCGGCTGTCATCTTCGTGTGCACGAACCCTGGCCTCACGATCATCAGTCGGACTCCCGAGCCCACCAGCGAGTCGGCCAATCCCTGGCAGAAGCCGTCCAGGCCGGCTTTCGACGAACCGTAGACGAAGTTCGACCTGCGCACCCGCACTCCCGCAACGGACGACAGCACGACCATCGACCCCTGTCCCTGGGCCCGGAGAAGGTCCGCCACCACCAGCATCGCCGCCGCCGGGCCGACGTAGTTCGTGCTCATCACGCCGGCAGCCGACTCCGGGTCGTGCTCGTCCACCTTCTGGTCGCCCAGCAAGCCTGCGGCGACCAGGACCATGTCGAACCGCCCGTGCTCGGAGAACAGGCCGCCCAGCACCTCTCTGTGGGTCCCCACAGCGTTCGCGTCCCACCGGACCGCTTCCACGTCCGAAGCCCCTTCCCGCCTCAGCTCCGCGACCACTCCGTCCATCGACTCCGGATGCCGGCCCGCGAACACGACGAGCCTGGCTCGCTCCCCGACAAGCGCACGGACGATCGCCCGACCGATCTCCGAGGTGCCTCCCAGCACGAGCACCGACTGAGGACTACCGAGAGCGTCGTTCAAGCCGATCCCCTTCCCTTGTCTGCGCGTGGCCCTCCCCGGTGCCTCCGTAGCTCGGTGCTCCACCGCCATCCCGCTCCGCAGCGGGATCGGCCATGCTCGTCATGCCAGTCGGACGGTCCGGGGGGGTGTCGGTCGTGTCGTGGCGATAGTCGCCGCTCAGAGCCGAGCGGCACCGAGACACACCACCGTGCCGGCCCGAGACGTCCAGCCTGCGACAGAGGTCCGAGCACATTACCCCGTCGGGGTCAAGCGCATCCCGAGTCCTCCTCCAGGCATGTATCCCTGGGTACTGCGCCTCCAACAACTCCGGTCGCATCCGGGAGTCCTTCGCAAGGTAGATCCGACCACCGGCTTCGGTGACTAGCTCGTCCAAGCCGTCCAGCAACCGAGTCATCCCCGCGTCGCCGATCGGCAGATCCAATGCAAGCGTCCAGCCGGGCGACGGGAAGGAGAGCGGGGCGGACGACGGTGCGCCAAACCTCTTCAGCACCGCCAGGAAGGACGCCTGACCGCTCGACGACAGCCGGCCGATCGCCTCCCGCAACGCTTCCTCCCGGCCGAACGGCACCACGAACTGGTATTGCAGGAAGCCCCGACTTCCGTACAGCCGGTTCCAGCCCCCCACACCGTCCAGCGGATGAAAGAACGACCCGAGCGGCATCACCCTGCCGGTCTCGTGGCGGGGAGCCTTCCGGAACCACGCTTCGTTGAACGCCGCCACCGTGAATCGGTTCAGCAGGCCTGAAGGCACGTAGCCGGGCGCCTGCAGCTTCACCCTCGGGTCGAACCGCAGCGGAGAGCGCAGCTGCTTCGCCGACAGCTGTCCCAGGCGGGCGTGGTCCCCTCTCGTGAGCACCGACCGACCCATGGAAGCTCCCTTCGCCAGGCAGTCGATCCAGGCCACCGAGTACCGGTACTCGTGATCGGAAGCCTCCATCCTCGCCATCACGTCGTCCAGGTCGGCCGCCCGTTCGGTATCCACCTCCATATAGGACGTCTCCACTGCGGGCAGGTCGAGCGTCGCTTCCAACACCACTCCCGTCAGTCCCATCCCGCCGACCGTCGCCCAGAACTTCTCGGGGTCCCGGTCCGGACCCAGCTCCAGCGTGGCACCAGGAGCCCCCAGCTTCAGCGCCAGCACGTGAGTCCCGAAGCTGCCGTCCACGTGATGGTTCTTGCCGTGGATGTCGGCAGCGATCGCCCCCCCCACCGTCACATGGCGGGTGCCCGGCGTCACTGGCACGAAACGGCCCAACGGCAGCGACGCGGCCATCAGCTGCTCCAGGCTCACGCCCGCCTCCACCCGCGCGAAGCCGTTCACGGCGTCCATCTCCAGTATCCGGTGCAGTCCGGTCGCGTCCAGCGTCGTTCCGCCGGCCACCTGCGCCGCATCCCCGTAGCTGCGCCCGAGACCCCTTGCGATCACCCCCTCCTCGGGTGGTCGGCGCAACTGCTGCGACCATCCCTGCCACCCGTCGGAGCCCGGTCGTCCGTCGGAGCCCGGTCGCCCCGGAGTCACCGTCACCACGTCAGACGACGACACCGGTGCGCCGCCCCAGCCGCTCAGCAGCTTCCTGCGCCGGTCGACCTCCATCCGCGGTCGACCTCCATTCTCGGGGCACCCGGCCGGCGACGGTACTGCCGAACCGGTCAACCGGCGTAGACGCCAAGGGCGAACACGAGCGCCCACACTGCGCCGATTGCCTGAAGCCGCCGATCCCCCAGCACCACTTCCTCCGGCGCCCCGCCCTTGCCCTGCTCCAGCAGCAGGGCGTACCGAAGGATCGCCAGCCCGAACGGCAGGATCGACAGCTCGAAGAACGCTGCTCCGCCGGGAAGCTGGCTGGCCCTCTCGAACGCCCACAGGCAGTAAGCCGTGAGCGTCACGGCCGCCGCCATCGTACGGACCGAAGCGAGGAATCCCTTCGTGTATCCAGCCAGCGACGTGCGGTGGGCAGAACGCTCGTCCCCCAGCTCCATGTACTCCGCATACCTCTTTCCCGTCACCATGAACAGCGATCCGAAGGAGGTCACGATCAGGAACCAGTGTGAGATCGGCACGTGTGCCGCCTCGCCCCCTGCGATCGCCCGGAACACGAACCCCGAGGCGACTGCAGCCAGTTCCACCACAGGCTCGTGCTTCAGCCAGGCCGAGTACGCCAGCGTCACCGCCGCGTACAGGCCCACCACCAGCCCCAGTCCCGTCCCCGCCACCGCGAAGCTGGCACCGATGCCTGCCGCCACCATCACGACGCCTGTGACAAGTGCCAGCCTGCGGGGAACGATGCCGGCTGCCACCGGCCTGTTCCGCTTCTTCGGATGCTGTCGGTCAGCCTCTGCGTCGAACGCGTCGTTCGCCAAGTACAGGCCGCTCGCAACAGCACAGAAGACGGCGAACGCCGCCGCCGTGGCCAGCAGCGGCCCCGTCCGGGTCAGAACTCCGGCTGCAGCGGGCGCCGCCAGCACCAGCACGTTCTTCACCCATTGGCGCGGACGCATGGTCCGCACCAAACCGGCCATCACCGCGGCAGGGCTGGTACCCTCGCCTCCGGAGCCGCTGCCGGGCGCCCCACCATGCGGTCCCCACGCCGCCCGCTTCTTGTGCCCTTCTGTCCTCGGTGCCCCTGCGTCTGTCCTCGGTGCCCCTGCGTCCTTTTCGGGGCGGACAAGTGCGGACGTTCCCCAGTCCTCTTCCCGGCGACGCGCCCCGGAACTTTGCTGGCTGACCGGGCCGCTCAGCGTCGGGACTGTCGCCCTCCCGGAATGGGGCGGCTCCGTCCCCCGATCTTCTGCTTGCACCTCGTCATCGTATGCCGGTCCCGGCTGCCGGACGCGGTAGGCCGCCCGCTGCCCCCGAGGCCGACCGCTCAACTCGTCTGCTTGCTCTGCCGTTGGGAGCCTGCAGAATGCGGATGGACGTGCTTCTCGTCCCGTTCGAGCACCGTGTCGCCCAGCGACACCCGCCCCCGGCTATCACAAGGGGGTTGCCCATCGAAGCGGGCCTCGTCCGTGAACCGCACCTCCAGGCTCTCCTCCGGACGCTTCTCCGCCCAACGCGCCTGCAGAGTCAGAGCTGCGTGATCGGCAGGCGTCAGGGGAGGTTGCATGAAGCCTCGGGGCCACAAGCGGTGGAACAGCACTGTGTTCACTTCCGCGGCGTACATCGTGATACGGGCTCCCAGGTAGATCCACGCCATCAGTCCCAGCACCAGCCCGAATGTGCCGTACAGCGCCCGGTCGTGTCGCAGTTGGTGGCCCACCAGGTAGCCGCCAACCGCTTGCAACACCGTCCAGGCAACCGCGCCCACGACGGCTCCCGGCAGAAGCTCCGAAGTCGGGACCGACTTCGGCGTCAGCACTCGGAACGCGAGGACGTACTGCAGCACGTTGAGCACCACCGCCACAACCTCACCCAGCACCTCCAAGGGAAGCGTGTTGCCCCCGAACGTGCCGAACCCTGCCGCCGCAGTGGTCAGTATCACTCCCAGGCCCAGCACCCCGAGGAAAGCGACGGTCCGACCGAGACGCTGCCACCAGTTCGCCTTCCGCGACGCCGGTAGGTTCCAAATGCGCTCCATGGCGTATATGCCCGCCTGAGCCACTCCCAGGGAACCGAGAGATACTCCTACGAGGCCCACCATCAAAGCTGCGGTGCTGTGTTGGTTCAGGCCTCTGATGTTGTGCAACAGCTCGCTACCGATGATCGGGAACTGGATGAGCACAGAATGCTGCACCTCGTTCTGCAGCTTGCTGTTGCCTCCGACCACGAGACCCAGCGCCGTCACCATGACCAGCAGAAGGGGGAACAGCGCTGCCATCCCGGCATAGGCCATGTTCGACACCGCCACGCCGGCATTGTCGTCGCCATACTTCTTCAGCACGGCGAAGACGAACGACGCCGGCTTGTTCCGTTGCTGGAACCTGTCGACGGCGCGCAGCAGTCGCATCACCACCCTTATCACTGGCGCTATCGGGTTCACGCAGCAAAAGTACCCTTCCAGGAACGGCTTCCAACCTGCCGCCCTGTCCGGTCCGGCCGGCGCCGTCTGTCGCCGGGGGCCTCCTGTCCGGTCCGGCCGGCGCCGTCTGTCGGTCCGGCCGAGCGGTGTGCTGTCTGTCGCCGGGGCCGCCTGTCGGTCCGGCCGAGCGGTGTGGCATGTCGGCTCCTTCGACAGCTCGAGGACCTGCCGCGGGTCGCATTCGCCGCGCACATCGCGCACGGCAGTCCCCCGGCTCCGGCCAGTGAAGGTCTTCGACCCGGTTCGCTGCGTCCGGCTCGCCACCCGCGTCCTGCACGGGGAAGCGAGTCTTCATGCGTAGAAAACAGCCCACTCATGGGATATATGAGCGGGACCCGGCGTGAAACGGGACCTGAGCCGAAAGGACGTCGACATGAGCGGTACCGAGCGCCCCGATAGCAGCCGGAAAGAGCCAGGCGGCCGGGCGGGCAGGACCGAAGACCGATCCTCGGGGTGCAGCGGCGACATGGACAAGGACCCTACGGCGATTCATGTGACCGCCGTAGACCTCCCGCGTCTCGACGTAGTCGACGGTCTGGTGGCCTGCCTCGAGCAGAGAGGGCTTTCGGTGGAACGCCTGAGCCCGCACTCTGGCGAAGACGCTCCCGAGGAAGCGGACCGACTTCTTCGGGCCGACGACAAAGACCAGCGGGCGGTCCTTCTGGGAGTGCAGGGCGCACCGGGCAGGGCGCTCCTGGCGGAGTTGGCGCGCCAGCAGCGGACGACCGTCGTGGCGATACTGCCCTCGGCCGATCCGCAGGAGCTCGCACAGTGCGTAGCAGACGGCGCGGCGGGCGCCATCGGCGCTGGCTACAGCGTCGAGCAGGCCCTCACCGTCTTCGACCAAGCGGTCAACGGGGTCATCTGCCTGCCCGCTACGGTCGTCTCCGAAGCGATTCAGTCAGCCAGGACGCAGACAGGATCTCCTGAGTTGTCGGAGGAGCAGGTAGAACTGCTGAAGGCGCTGACGGACGGCGTGACGGTGGGCGACTTGGCACGTACGACACACAGATCACGACGTACCATGACGAGGATACTGCGGAAGCTCTACGACTCGATCGGCGTCGGCAACCGGCGGCAGGCCGTCGAATGGGCGACCGAGAGGGGAGTCCTGGCCGGTCCGGCGAGCACAGAAGTCGCCTCCTGATCCTTGGCTGGAGCACCCGCACGGGGGCACCCGCACGGATGGTCGGCGCTCGGCGGCCCAGCGCCGTTCGGAGGTTCTCCAGACCGACTTCCTGCGACCCGACCGTCCGTGGCTCGCCTCGATCGCTCGCTCGCTCTGCGGCATCCGTTCTTTCCCTGCGACGAGGCCCTGCGACGAGGCACTGCGATGGTCGCCTCCCGTCTGCTGGGGTAAGCCGTCGGGCACCTGGGTACTGCTGTGGTCACGGTCCGAGCTCACTTCCCACCCCGGTCGGGACGTGCCGAGCGTCACGACACCCGTCGGCACACCACTCCGTCGGATCGGATGTTCGGACCAGCGGGCCTTTCAGCAATCGGCCCATTCCACAGCAAGAAGAACGTCATGTGAAGGAGAACCATGCCTGCAATCGATGGTGAAAATGTTTCGGAAGCGACGAACGAAGCGGAAGCGGGAGAGGCCGCTGCGTCACATGGTGCCGACCGCGGCCCAACTTCCGACGAAGAGAGGGCAGCGGAGACGAGCAAGGTAGATCCGGACGTCGCGAAGTCCTTCGCGAACGCCGCCGAGAGAGGCGCCAACGACCCCGGTGAGGGCCGGATCGCCTAGAGTCAGCCGGCTGGGGGGGGCGAACGGTATGGCACGGGCGGAGCCGAATCAATGGGGCGGCCCGAGGTGAGCAGGTGCGGCGATAGACGAGCAGCTTGAACTGCCGACGTGCGCCTGCTCCCTCTGGGCCGCCATACCCTATACCCTCACCGGGGTTTCCGCTGTGGGTTGCTGTTCCGGAGCCGAGTAGTATCCCGGCCGAACAAACGAGAAAACGCCCGCCGGTCTCAACGACCGAGCGGGCGTCCTTCCACACGTTGGGACACGTAATGGCCCAAAGACCAAATCGTGTCAAAGAACAGCAGGATCGTTACATTGCCTTGCGCTCAGGGCCAGCACCACTGATCTTGTTGCGAGTAGCGTGACTCACCGGCCCGCTTGCGGCGATGTCCTCGATAGCTTCCTTCTTACGGGCGGCCGGCGAGTTCATGCCCCGGCGTAGATCCCGCTTTTCGCGAACTGCGGGCATCGTCCAAATGGCGATGGCAATAGCAGTCACCACCACGAATGCGACTACGTACCAGACGAACCAACTCATGCAGCCAGGACAGGTGGTCGCTGATCCTGCCCCTCACCTCCTCTCCCAATTATTACCCTGGCTATGCCGTAACGTAACTCTCACTCGTTGTCGACTACCGTCTCGGCATAACTTGGCGCAACAGCCACGTGGCAGGACCTTGCGCT
This sequence comes from Actinomycetes bacterium, assembly GCA_021795215.1. GTDB lineage: Bacteria > Actinomycetota > Acidimicrobiia > Acidimicrobiales > JAKAOS01 > JAJYPS01. Next base: position 22,629 of record JAJYPS010000014.1, on the reverse strand, counting down.
ACCCGTTTGGGACGAAGCGAACGCCGCAATTGGTTGCGGTTACACCTACGGCGGTGACGTCCGGGTTAGCATGCGCTGGTGGCCATCGGAGGCAAGATCCTTGTGGTGGACGACGAACAGTCTGTGCACGAGCTGGTTCGCCCGTATCTTGAGGCGGAGGGATATCAGGTCTTCGAGGCGCGTTCCGGCACCGCCGCACTGGTGGCGTTCGAGGAGCACGCACCGGACTTGGCGGTCGTGGACGTGATGCTGCCCGGAGTCGACGGCTTCGAGCTGGTACGGCAGTTCCGATCGCGTTCCCACGCACCGATCATCTTGTTGACGGCCAGGAGAGAGGTCGGCAGTCGCGTGGCCGGGCTCAAGCTGGGAGCGGACGACTACGTAATGAAGCCGTTCTCCGTCCCCGAGCTGATCGCCAGAGTGCAGGCACAGTTGAGGCGGGTGAAGGGCTTCGACGACGCCGAAAGCTCGCTGAAGCTGGGAGCCGTAGAGATCGACGGGGACGCTCGGCGGTGCCTGGTGAGAGGCGAGGAGGTGGAGTTGACGCGGAGGGAGTTCGACCTTCTGTGGGCGCTGGCCAGCGAGCCGGGCCGAGTCCTGACTCGTGCGGATCTGCTCCGTGCCGCATGGGGCACCACATACGTGTCGGAACGCACCGTCGACGTGCATCTGGCCGGTCTCAGAAAGAAGCTCGGCGGTGAGCTCAACGTCACGGCTTTACGGGGGGTCGGCTACAGGCTGGATGCTTGATCCGTGAGGCGGCTCGGAGCTTTTCGGATGCCCGTCATCGTGGCCAGCGTGGTGGCGGCGATCGTGGCGCTGTTGATCGGGGCTTTCGTCGTCCGTCGCGTGAGCATTTCGCAGAACCGTATCAAGACGCTGCGTGAGGACCGGGCGGTGGCCGCCGTGCTCGCCGAGGAAGCGGCAAAGACCGACAACTTTGCGGAGCTTCGTGGTGCGACGTCGCTTCTTCTCACCCAGGAGAACCAGCGCGCCACGGTCGTCATCGGTCACAAGAGCCAGAGCTTCGGCGCCAGGCTGCCGCCGGACGGCCCCAAGGTGACCGTGAAGAGCTCCTTCGACGGCGGCCGAGTGACGGTCATGAGCACGCTCGATTCGTCTCCGACTCTGGCGTTCGAGTTCGTCGCGTTCGGCAGCGCCGTGCTGGCGGTGGTTCTGGGAGCTGCAGTGCTGGTCAACGTCACCGTCACCAGGGACGTCCGCAGGAGGGCGAGCGAAGCCGTGGTAGCAGCCGACAGAGTGGCAGCCGGTGACTTCACGGCTCGCATAGGAGAGGGCGGCCCGCAGATCCTGTCCCACTTCGCCAAGGCGTTCGATGCGATGGCGAGCCGATTGGAACAGGCCGAGCGGGACCAGCGCAGGTTCCTGGCCGATTTGGCCCATGAAATTGCCACTCCGCTCAACGCCGTCGCCGGATTTGCGGTGGCCGTGATGGATGGAAAGATCCCCGCCGAGCGGGCCCGAGGTTTGATAGCCTCCCAGACCACTAGGGTCAGCGAGCTGCTCGACGACCTGACCCAGCTCCGTAGCCTGGACTCGTCTCAGGACGGTGAACTGGACCAGGTTGACCTCGGGTCTCTCTGCACCGAGACCGTCGACGGGTTCGGGGCGGCTGCCGACATGTCAGACATATCACTTCTCGCCCGACCCAAGTCGCTCGTAGCAACCGTGAATATCAAGCTGCTGGACACGGTCCTGAGAAACTTGGTGTCAAACGCGATCAGGTACACGCCTGCCGGAGGCGAAGTCGAGGTGGGGGTGCGGTCGAACGGCAGCGGGCAGACGGTGCTCTACGTCCGAGACAGCGGGATCGGGATAGCACCCGAGCACCAGGCGCGGGTTTTCGACCGGTTCTATCGGGTCGACCAAGCGCGTGACCGCGAGACAGGCGGCACAGGGCTCGGATTGGCGATCGCCAAGCGTGCCGCGGAGTCGATGGGGGGTCTTCTGGAGGTCCAAAGCTCTCCGGGAAAGGGCAGCGAGTTCAGGCTGATCCTTCCTTCGGTGGCCAAGCCCACGTAGGAACCACAGGCCTCAGGCCGGCCGCCGAATCGGACGACCGATTTGGAAGCTCCCCGTCGCCGGAACCGTGGGCCGGCGTTCCTTGCTCCGCTACGCCGACCCACTCGATGCTCCTCGTCCTGCCGCTAAATTCCCGCCCTGTCGAGACGCTCTCCACCGACGAGCCGAAGGTCGAAGTGCTCCAGAGAGTCGAGTACGAGCCAGCCTGGTTCGGGCGTCGGCACAGGAGAGGTGGGCACCCACACCACTGCGCATCCGGCTGCGGAAGCGGAGCGGGCGCCGGTCGTCGAATCCTCGATGGCGAGGCATCGCGAAGCATCGACGTCCAGCATGTGCGCCGCAAGAAGGTAAGGGTCGGGCTGTGGCTTCGGCCTCGCCACGTCACTGCCCGAAACCGTGACGGAGAACGGGCACGGTCCTATGCGCTCCAGGGCAGCGTCCATGATCCTTCTCACCGAAGCGGATACCAGGGCGGAGGGCTTGGCGGAAGTGGCCAGCGCGTCGAGCAGCGCCTGGGCGCCCGGCCGTAGCCTCACTTCCTGCCTCAGCCCGTCTACGACCTCGTCTTCGATCCGTGCGACAAGATCCACCACCGACGCATCGGATTCCGCCCTCGCTATCCATCCCGGTAACCAGCTCTCGGCCGGTGTCCCGATGGTCGATGCCCGTATCCCGGCATCGAACGAGAGGCCCATCTCGTCGGCCAGCCGACGTTGCGCTGCTTCCCAGAGTCCTTCCGAATCGATCAGCGTCCCGTCCATGTCCACCAAGATCGCCGCAGGTTTCCTGAAGGCGGAACGGGTGAAGGTCGGCTCCGTTGCTCTCGCCACATGCGCCACGCCGACGAGGGTATGCGCTCGTAGGCCGACCACGCGGGCCTATCGCCACAGGCGACGCGCTCGCAGTGACCCTCGTCGCTTCCCACGGAGTCGGTAGCCGCCTTGCGGCCTACAAGTTTTGCAGCTTCAATCGTGCCGTGTCGACAAAGATGGGAGCCCGCGAGCCCGACCATGCACTTCTGCCCCGAGACTTGGACGGGCAGCGGTTGGTGGCCAAGTTCTTCCGCGCCCTCGGCGACCCGAGCCGGCTGCGGATCCTCGAGCTTCTACTGAGCGGCGAGAAGAGCGTAGGGGAGTGCGTGGACACCCTCCAGCTCACCCAAAGCCGCGTTTCGAGCCATCTTGCGTGCCTCTCCGACTGCGGCTATGTCACTCTTAGGAGAGACGGGCGAAAGTCCTTGTACAGCGTGGCGGACTCCAGGGTGGTCGATCTCGTGCGCCTCGCGACTGTTCTGGCGAACGAAAACGCAGAAGCCGTGGCAGCCTGCAGTCGCATAGACGAATAGCCACCCCAGGCTCCTCCGCCCACTTCCGGGGCTCAACCCTCCGGCCTTGGGCCGCCCGGTCGTTGACTTGACCGATGTGGGCAGTTCTGCCCTGCCGGTCGACCCGCCCCCCTGCATCTGCTGGTGCAGTTTCCCGCCGGCCGGCTCCCTGGGGCGGCTTGACGGTAACCAATCACCGGCCAGCTACGACTCTTGTTCCCGCTCCTTCGAGGCCGCCCGGAGTCCGGACTAGATCGAAAGGACTACAACAAAGTGGCACCTAACGCTCTTGACTCTGACTTCCTTCGTCCTCTAGTTTGCGAGGGCTTACTTGTTCCGATGCCAAAGTGCCAGGCGAGCGTGGGGAGAATTATAGATATGGTTCGGTCACGACCGCTGCGTACGGTAGGCAGGATCTCGGCCCTGTTGCTTGCCGCTTCTGTTCCGGCACTATCAGCGGTCCCCAGCGCCGCCGCTTCATCGGGGTGGCTTCAGGCCTCGACTGTCGACACTACGGGGGGAACCCTTACGTCGGCGTCCTGTGTCGGGACGGGTTTCTGCGCCGCAGTCGACACAAAGGGCAACTTGTTCACCTGGAACGGCAGAATCTGGTCAGGCCCGGAGGCGATCGACCCTGGGCGGCCCTTGGCTTCCCTCTCCTGCGTCAGCGCCACCGACTGCACTGCGGTCGACGTAGCAGGCAACGCCATCTCCTGGCTGGGCACTTCCTCCACGAAGATCGTCGCGGTCGAGCCGTCCGTGCCTCTTGCATCCATCTCCTGCACGTCGCCCACGTTTTGTATGGCGGTCGATTCGACCGGGAAGTTCGTCACATGGCACATGGGCCACTGGAGTGCTCCCGCCCAGGTCTCGGCGAGCAATACCAGCAACTTCTCAGGGCCATACGCCGTCTCGTGCTCTAATTCGACGGCTTGCGGTTACGTTACCGGCGACGGATGGGCGTTCCGTTGGAACGGCTCCAGTTGGGCGACGGCTCAGACGGGCTTCCACACAGTCTCGGGGCATCCAGTCAATATGAGTGTGCTCTTCACGTCCATCTCCTGCGTCCCAGGAGGCAGCACGTGTGCCTTGATCGCTCCTTCGGGCCCATCGTCCCTGAGCTTCAGTGGCGCACCAAAAGTGGTTCCCGCAGATTACTCAGGGACCGACTACCCCGCCAAGGCCGTGTCGTGCAGTTCGGCATCGAACTGCATCGGTATCGGATCGCCGTCGGGCGGTGGGGGCGCCACCTACATTTGGAATGGGTCCTCCTGGAAGGTCGGCGAATCAGCTCCGCTCTCGGCTCCCTCCTCCATCTCCTGCCCCTCGGCCTCGTTCTGCCTTGCGACCGGTGCTGAGCACGCCAGCGTGTACGGAATCTCCACCGGCGGGACGGGCGGGTCAGGCACTACGGGAACCACCGGCACTACTGGCACTACTGGAACCACCGGCACTACTGGAACCACCGGCACTACTGGAACCACCGGCACTACTGGAACCACCGGCACTACTGGAACCACCGGCACTACTGGAACCACCGGCACTACGGGAACCGGCGGGTCGGGCACGACCGGAACCACCGGCGGGTCGGGCACGACCGGAACCACCGGCGGAACGGGAACCACCGGCACTACTGGAACCACCGGCGGAACGGGAACCACGGGCCTGGCGAAGACGAACCAAGGGGAGGGTTACGACTTACTTACGGTCGCCGGGAACGTGTTCGACTTCGGTGCCCCCTGGCGAGGTTCGCTGGCTCGTTATCACTTCCGCCACTCGGTGGTTGGCGAGGCATCGAACGGCTCCGGCGGTTACTGGGTTCTTCGGTCGAACGGGAGCGTCGTCAATTTCGGGACGCCCTGGCTGGGATCCCCTGTCAGCCGAGACCTGACCAGCCCAGCAGTGGCAATCGTCGCCACACCGGACGGCGGCGGCTACTGGGTCGTGACTGCGGCCGGCAACGTGTTCAACTACGGGGACGCCAAGTGGTTCGGGTCGTTGGCGGGAGCTCATCACGGTTCGCCGGTAGTCCGTCTTGCGGTCGCGGCCAACGGAGACGGCTACTGGCTGCTCAGGTCCGACGGGAAGGTATCCGCTTTTGGCGGTGCACGGTTCTACGGCGGCTCATCCCCGCTCGCCTCTTCGGCGGTCGGCTTCGCGGCGACGCCGGACGGCGGCGGCTACTGGGTCGTGACTGCGGCCGGCAACGTGTTCAACTACGGGGACGCCAAGTGGTTCGGGTCGTTGGCAAGGCTGCACCCCGCTGCTCCGGTGGTGGACTTCACTCCCACCGCGGACGGCGCAGGCTACTGGTTGGCCACGTCCGCCGGGAACGTCTCCAACTACGGCTCGGCCGTATGGCGGGGCTCCGAAGGAGGCCGACACATCGGGACCAGCGTGGTCGGCATCGTACGAAATTGACGCCGAAGTCGCCGGTGGTGTCTGCAGCGCCTGCTCGCCTTCCCTGCAAGGGTCGTCCTGAGTGGCTCAGAACTTTTCAGGAGAGCCTCTTCTCTCCCTGCGTTCGATCGGAGACTCCATCGGGGGTGCCGCAGCTTCGAGCGGTCCCGCAACTGCTAGGTAGCGGAGGAGCTTCGCCTCCTTGCGCCCCTGGGTCACGGTGTCGAGGATCAGCCCGCAGGTGAGGTTCAGGAAGGCGATCAGCATCAGGGCGGTCGCCAGCAGGGCCGTAGGCAGCCGAGGGACGAGTCCGGTCTGGAAGTAAGTCGGCAGCAGTGGCAGCGCCAGCCCGATGGCGGAGAGAGCGAAGATCGCCCCTACGGCCGAGAAGAACGCAAGCGGCCTCTCTTGGCGCCACATTCGCAGAATCGTCCTGAGGATCCGCCAACCATCGCTGTAGGTACGCAGCTTGCTGGTCGACCCAGCCGGTCTCGCCGCGTACGGACAGGAAAGGTCGGCAATGGGCATCTGCAACCGCAGCGCATGAACCGTCAGCTCCGTCTCTATCTCGAAGCCGTTGGAAAAGACCGGAAAAGACTTGGCAAACCGGCGGGACAGCGCTTTGTAACCGGACAGCATGTCGGTCGCTCGCCGGTCGAAAAGGAACTGCACCAGGCCCGTCAGTGCTCGGTTCCCCCAACTGTGACCCGGCGGGAAGCCCCCGTCAGGTGCATCTCTGCCGGCATTCACCAAGTCGTTGCCGCCGAACCGGACAAGGTCCACCATCTCGGAGGCGACCGAAGCGTCGTACGTGCCGTCGCCGTCGACCAACAAGTAAGCGTCGGCTTCGATATCGGCCAGCATCCGCCTCACTACGTGCCCTTTTCCACGCATCGCCACATGGCGGACCTGAGCACCAGCGGCAGCCGCCACCACCGAAGTCCGGTCCGAAGAGTCGTTGTCGTACACATACACCACTGCCTCCGGAAGCACCGATCGGAACGCCGACACCACCGTGCCTACGGTCCTCTCCTCGTTATGGCACGGTATGCAGACCGCTGTGTCGAATCTGCCCAGGGCCACGGCTTCCTCCTGAAGGTCGTCGTCATCTTAACTCCGATCGGCCAACCGACTTCGGGCGTCGTGCGCAGCACCCCCATCGGCAGTCCTCGGATAGCCGGTGCCGGCCCGTCTCTCTGCTGCTGCCCACCGACAGGAGCGGGAAGTACTGTGGCCCGGTGGTGAGCGATGGGCCGTCCGGGCCGTATGTCACGGACGGGACGCCAGTCCGGGCAACCGGCCGGCTTCGTCCAGCGAGCCAGGCTGCGGCGGGGACGTTGGGATCGGTTGGCAACGGGGGTAGACGCTTCCTGCTGGTGTGGGTGGTCTCATCACTACTGCTGCTGATGCTGAGCATGGCTTGGTCCGCCATGACGCCCCTGTATGGGGGTCCTTCAGAGGCGGCGCAGGTGCTGAATGCGGCCGCCGTCGCGCGAGGGCAGTTGGTGGGCTCGGGTTCAGCGCAGGGCATCCACCACCCGCATCGCTCCGTCCACGTCCCTGGCCAGCTGGCCGAGAACCGTGGTGCCGCCGCCTGTTTCGCAGGCAATCCCAAGCAACCAGCGGGATGCTCTCATTGGTCCGCGACCAAGCGGCGCGGCAGCGTCCAGGTGCCCACGTTCGTTGCCGGCCATCCGCCCCTCTACTACGCAGTCGTCGGCTGGCCGTCGCTGTGGAACGTCGGCCCCGGCGGAATTCGCGTCATGCGGCTGCTTTCTTCTGCCACCGCTGCAGCTCTGCTCGGCCTGGCGTTCGCCTCGTTGGCCGGTTGGGCTCGCTCCAAATCGTGGGCAGCAGGGCTGGGCCTGGCCATGACCCCGATGGAGCTGTTCCTCATGGGAGTGGTGAGCCCGCTGGGGGTGGAGGTGGCTGCCGCGACGGCCGCCTGGGTCTCAGGCCTGCTTGTCGTATGGGAGGTGAGGAGGCAACCGCCCGCAGCGTTGGCGACTGTGTTCGCAGCCTCGGCTGGTGTCCTGGCTCTCAGCACTCCGCTGGGGCCGGTTTGGGTGGCGATCATGCTCCCGTTCCTGGTCCTGCTCACCCCTCCCAGCCGCCTCCGTCTCCTGGCCGGGGCGCCGGTCGTCCGGCGGGCGATCGGCTTCGTCGGCGCCGCCGTCGTGTTGGGCGCTGCGTGGGACGCGGTGTTCCCGGCGGGTTCCAGTCCCCATGTGACGGGCACAGTCCGAATCAGCGGCACCGCCCCGGCGAAGTTCGTCGAGTCGGCGCATCAGGTCGGTTACATGCTGTCTCAGATGATCGGCGTGCTCGGTCCGAGCGACACGGTGCTGCCCAACGGGGTCTATTTCACTTGGCTGGCCGCTACCGGTGCGGTGGTGTTCAGCGCCTTGGCGTGGGCTCCCGCTCGCCAGAGGATGGGCGTGGCAGCGTCGGCGGCACTCGCTTCCGTGGTTCCGATCCTTGTCGTCATGGTCCAGGCCGGCGGCGGCGGCCGGGTCACCATCACCGGTGCGGACGTTCTGCCAGTCGTGATCGGACTGCCGCTCGTAGCCGGGGCTGCACTGGCCAAAGGCGTCTCCGAGAGGGAGGATGCGGTCCAAGGTATCGGGCCGTCTCTGGTCGGGAGACTCACGTCGGCCGTCCTAACGGCCCTGGTGGCTTGTGACGCAACGGCGTTCGTGGCCACGTACCGCCGATTCTCGGTTGGAACGGCCGGCCCGCTCGATCCGCTGGCGTCCGTGCGTCAAGGCTGGCAACCGGCGATCGGGGGTCTCCTGCTCACGGTGCTGTCGTTCGTCGCCGTGACAGGCGTGATGTACTGGCTTGTGTTCGTCTGCCCGCCGGAGGGAGGCGTCCCCTCGACGGGAAAGGTCGAGGACCGATCCGGGCCCCTGCGCCCTCCTTCGGCGCGGACCGGAGAGGAGGCTTCGGTGAACGCGCCGGCATCCGGGCATCGGGACGATTCCGCCGCCGGAGCGTGACAGAGGGAGAGGGTCTCCGGAGACTCAGGAGGCGCTCGTGGCCGGGCTGCTCCTGGCGGTCCCTCCTGGCAGCGGAGGCGACAAGTCCTCCAGGTCGAGCTGGACTCCATCGCCAGAACCACGCCCGGAGCGTTCGATTCGCCGGCACAACGGAAGCGTCGCCACCGCAGCGCCGTGGCGACCATCGAGCAGCGTTTCATGGCCGACCGGGCGGAGCTGAACCGCACCATCACCACAGCCACCGCCGAGATAGCAGAGCTGGACCAGGCGATCCCCGGTGCTCGTGACGCCCTGGCGGCGTCCAAAGCGGAGCTGAAGGAGATCCACCAGGAGATTCGGCGGCGCAACCCGCCCAAGGCAGTGGCCCAGCAGCCGATACCGGGGCTGCGCTCGCCTACTGCACCTGCGTGGCAGCAGCAGCCGTGGGGACCGCGCCACGGTGGGCCGAGGCTCGGGATGTGAGGGGGGAGGGGTATAACTGCGTGCGTTTCGACGCTGACCGCCCAAATGCGACGACAGCGGTTCACGCGATCTGAACGGCCTTCAGATCACTTCTGCTCGGTGGTGTACTGACATCACTCGCCATCCACGGTATGGCCAGCCGCCCTTACTGTGGCCTCGACGGCTTTTACCGCTTCATCCCTCTTGGTAGGAGAGATTCATCGCAGTTGCACCAACCGGCTGGATTGTTCCGGATTGGTAAGTGATCTCCTCAGGCGAGCGGACCGCGGCCCTTTGGCCGACAGCGTCCTTCCGTAGGGGTTGTAGGAGTAGCGGTAGCGGATCACACAAGACCCCGATGCGTTGACCCAAGCAGCCACCGACCGAGCCCGTCGTGGAGCCCGAGCCCGTCGTGGAGATAGTCGTAGTTCGTACCACCGCTGGGCATCCCAGCAGTAACCCCGAAGGCTCCCGGAGTTCGACAGTGCGTCGGTCAGCGTCGCGGCTGGAATGTGGCGGGCACCCGCCGGGTAGCAGCACCCGCCCGGGTGTAGCCGGCGGCTCTCCGTGCTGCGCTAGGGTCACCTGGACCTGCCATGCGGATAGCCGTCGTCAGCGCCCACTACCCCCCCGACTTCGTCAGCGGCGCCACTCTTGCCGCTCAGAGGCTGGCCGGCGGAGCGGCCAGCCGGGGTCACGAGGTGTCCGTGTTCGCCGGATGGATCGGGGGTGGCCGGCCCGAGCTCCGGGACCAGCGGCCCCCTCTGTTCTCGTGGGACGAGAGCGCAGGGGACGGGTCCCGCGTCAGATGGATCTCGACAGCCCCGTGGCTGGGCTGGGACGACCCGCTCAACTTCGACAACCCTTCTCTGGTCCCGCACTTCGAGCGGTTCCTGGCCGCCTTCCGCCCCGAAGTGGTGCATTTCCAGGTGCTGCAGTCGATGGGGGCTGCGCTGGTCCCCGCTGCATCCCGGGCCGGGGCTCGAGTCGTCGTGACCATGCACGACTTCTGGTGGCTCTGCACTCGCCTGTTCCTGGTAGGGAAGGATCTGCGGCCCTGCTCGCTGGTCGTCTCCGCCGGCACGTGCTCCTGCCAGGTCGACCGGGCATGGATGGAGGACCGCAAGGCGTTCCTCGCAGGGGCGCTCCGCAGTGCGGACCTCGTGCTGGCGCCGTCCGCCACGGCAGGTGCGGTCCTGGCAGCCAACGGCATTGCCGAGGGACGGCTGGAAGTGGACGAGAACGGGGTGCCCGAAGGAGACGGCGGGGAACCGCAGCGGCCCGGCTACGGGTCTGCAGCCTCGGCAAGGCCGTCCGACGAGCCGGTCCAGAGGGTGCTCCGCATGTCCTATCTCGGCGGCCGGGACCCGCTGAAGGGCTTCGACGTGCTCGTCGAGGCGTCCGCCATGCTGAGGCGGCGCCAGGGGTGGCGACTCGTCGCCTACGGCGTCGCCCCGTGTGACCCTGCCGAGGAAGCTCGCCTTGCGGCTCTCCGTGTCCAGCCTGCTCCCGCTTTCGCTCCCGAGGAGCTCGGCAGGGTGATGCGTGACAGCGACCTGGTCGTCCTGCCGTCCATCATGCGAGAGACGTTCTCCCTTGTGACAAGGGAGGCGCTTCGTTTCGGAGTGCCCGTCCTCTGCACCGACAGCATTGGGCCCGAAGAGGTGGTCCGTCACGGTCACAACGGCCTCGTCGTCCCGGCCGGCAGTGCCACCGCCTTGGCATCCGCCGTCGAACTGCTGCTCGATCAGCCCATGCTCGTGGACAAATTGAGGGCCGGAACGGGCTCGGTACGGCTCCGCTCCGTCGACGACCAGATCGAATGCCTGCTGGCACGCTACCGGACACTGTTGCAGTCTTCCCCCGCTCCGGCCCCTCCGGCCGCCTCGGCCCCCGCTGCTTCCTCACCGGTCCCTACTTCCCCCGCCCCAGCCGCCACTCCCCCACCCGCCCCACCCACCCCGGCCGGCCTCGCTGCCGGCGGATCAGTCCTCGGGCAGGCCGCTCCGGCGGCCGCGGTCCTCCGGGAGGGTCCGGCGCTGCGCCAAGTCCGCCGGGTGCTGTTCGTCTGCGGGATCGAAGGCGCGCCCCTCCGCTATCGTGCCCGGCTGCCTTCGGAGGCGCTCGGTCTTCAGGGGATCAGCTCGGAGGTGCGGCATTATCGGGATCCCCAAGTCGGCCTGCTGGCCTCCGAAGCGGACGCGGTCGTCTACTACAGGGTTCCTGCGACGCCGGACGTGCTCAGGGTGATCGAACGTACGAGGTCGCTCGGAGCTCCGGTGCTCTTCGACGTAGACGACCTGATATTCGACCCTGGCGCCGCCTCCCACATACCGGCTCTGTCCCTGCTGCCGGACGACGAGGCGCGCTTGTGGATGGAAGGTGTGAACCGGTACCGGACCACTCTCGAAGCCTGTGACGGGTTCATCGGCAGCACCGCCATGCTGGTCGAGCGGGCATCGGCCCTCACGGGGCTCCCTTCGTATCGCTTCGACAACGGAGTGGGTCTGGTGTCGGGCCGTGACTCGGACGCCGCTCTCGGCCGGAGCCGCAGAGATGGCCCCGTACGGATCGGCTATCTGAGCGGCACCAATACTCACACCCACGACTGGGCGATGGTCGAACCGGCCGTGCTGGATGTCATGCGGAGCAACCCTTCGGTCGAGCTGTGGCTGATAGGGCTGATCGAGCCCAGCCAGGCCCTGCAGGAGATGTCTGCACGTGTGAGACGAGTCGGGCCACAGCACTGGAGGTTGCTCCCGCAGCTCCTCCGGGATCTCGACGTCAATCTGGCGCCGCTGACGGCCGGCTCCGTGTTCAACGAGGCGAAGAGCGCCATCAAATGGCTCGAGGCCGCACTGGTCGAGACGCCCACCGTGGCGTCGCCCACCATCCCGAATCGAGAAGCGGTCGACAGCGGCAGCAACGGGGTGCTGGCGTCCGATCTACAGGAGTGGGCGTCGTGGCTGGACCGCCTCGTGAACGACCCCGTCCTTCGTGCGCGCCTCGGGAGCAGGGCGAGGCGAGATGCATTGCTCGCCTGGTCTCCCCATCTGCAGGGCAGCCGGTACCGCGACATCCTCACCGCCGCCGTGCATGCGGGCTCCGTCGAGCGGCGCAGCTCGTGGACGGCGGTAACGAGGGACGAGCCTGCGGAGCCGGGACACGCTCTCGAGCCCTATCCCGGCCCCGAGGCCGCCGCCGGCCACTACCGAGTGGAGCTGGTCGGCTCCGCGGCCGAGCCGGTTCGCCGACTCGCCGTTACGCCCGCCGACGCCCCCTCCTGGAGACCGAGAATTGCGGCCGCCGCAAGAGACCGGCTTCCCCTGTTGTCGTCGGTCCTGGACAGAGGACTGCGAACCTGGGGCGAGCGAGGAAACGCGGAGCTGCTGCGAGCTGCTGTCCGAAGGACTCGGGCCAGGATGACCGCTTCCGGACCGGACAGAAGCGCCTGAGCCGGGTGGCTCGACCAGTCGAGCCACGTTCGGCACCGGGTGGTGTGGTCAGCACAGCGCCTCCACCACTGCATCGGCGAAGCGCTCCGGTCCTACGCAGACGGTCTCCGCCCACGCCCGTCCAGTCCCCGCGACCTCGCTTCTGGCCGCCCCGTCCCGATGCAGCAGCGTCACCGCTTCTATCAGTTCTGCACCGCTGCGGAACACGAGCCGGCTGCCGGTCTCCCCGGGGGAGATGCCGGGTGCCCCGACTGCGGGGATCCCGAGAAGCATTGCCTCCAGAAGCTCCCTGTCGAGCTCGCCGGGCTTCCGAAGATCGACCAGGCAAACGGAACCGCTGACCAGGTCCCACAGCTGGGAGCGGTCCGGGCGGCCGTATGCGACGACCGGCTCTCCTTTTCGCCATAGCACTGCGCCGGCGTCGCCCACGAACACCACTCCCAGGCCGTCCAGTCCTCCCAGCAGCGCCCTTCCAAGCACGCCGGGCCACAGCGGTTCCCGCCAGTGGGGCCAGTCCGCCAGCGCCACCACGTATGGGCCGGAATCCGACAGCTCGTCCGCCAGCGGCGACCGTGCCGTATCGGCCCAGAACGGCAACCCGACCACTCTGGCTCGGTTGCCCAGCTCGGCTGCCAGTCCCGATCGGTCGTGCCCCAGCAGCACCACCGACAGCCCGGCCGCCAAGTCGCCGTCGACCGGCGGCCGGCCGTCGTTCTCCCGCCCCGCGTCCCCCGCCAGCAAGGCCAGTCTCACGTCAGTTCCCACGGCCGCCTTCAACAGCCGAGCAGTGGGCTGAGCCGAAGGCGACAGCACGACCACGTCCGCATCCACCTCGGCGATCGCACCGACCGCGGACGGGCTGGCCGGGAACCTCAGCTCCATCGACCGGAGGCGGGCCTTCTCTGCAATGGAGGGCGGCGCGGTCGCAGCTTGTCGAACGCCACCGGACGCCGACCGGGCCGCTCCGTCGCCACCGCCTTCGGCACCAACCACCCGAGCGAGTGCGGACTGCATCTCGGCGGCGACCTCCAGCCACGCTTCCCCTTGCCGAGGGTGTGCAGGGGGCGAGCCCACATACCGGACGTCCAATTCGCCGTCGGCGATCGTCTGGCTCTCAGGCACCTCCGCTCCGTCGGCGTCCGCCTTCGACCTGCCCGACTGCACGGCAGCTGCCGCCATCGTCGTCACTTCCCATGACCGCTCCGCCGCTGCTGCCGCCGAGCGGAACACGAACTGGTCGTCCGGCTCCGAGGCGCAGGCACCGGCGGGATGCCACTGCGCCGTCAGGAACACCGCTCTTCCCGAGCGCACCGAGCGCACCGAGCGCACCGAGCGCACCGAGCGCATCTAGCGGCCGGGCGCCGGGCCGCCCGGCGCCCCCACGTCGCCCAGCAGGTCCTCGTCCGGGGCGGAAGGTGGCCGCCTCGCGGGACCACCCTCTCCGTCGCGCCCCTGCTCGGGGAGGGAGCCCACCAGACGGAGATGGAGCGAGACCTCGTCCAGCTCCGCCCGTAGCTCGCCGTAGTGGCGCTCCTGGAGGTCGGCCAGCGTGTCACATCGTGCTGCGAGGGCTTCCTGGAGGCGCACCATGTGGCTCACCACGTCCTGGTTCTCCGACAGATAGCGCTGAAGGTAGCTGAACGCCACCCGAGCGACACGCCTGCGCAACCAGTGCCGAGCACCGGTCAACGTCAGCGGATGCCCCGCCTGTTCGAAGGACACCGGAAGCTGCCAGTTCTGGTGCAGCCAAACCAGTTCGTCGTTGCCCCGCATCGGCGGCAACTTGGAGCGGACCGTGCCCGTCAGCGAGGCCGATCGCTTTGCCACCCCGCTCAGCGCCTCGGTCATTGCCGCAGCGTTGCGAGGCTCGGCCTCGTCGGACCTTCCCCCTTGGTCCACCGCTTCCTCGACCGCGGCGGGCTGGGTGGCATCCTCTTCCATGGGTCGTCCTCGTCCTCTCTTCTCAGCGCGCAGAGCGGGCTGAGCGGGCTCAGGTTGGGATTGAAGAAGGGGTCACCCTCCTCCAGCAGCGTGCTCCAGCGGCGTACAAAATAGGGCGATTCGGCAGCCTGACCCGCGTAACGGTCCACTCCGGGAGCCAGCACCAGCCGTGCCAGAGGCGTGTACACGATCGACAGGCCCCTTTCGCCGGCCCTGAGGCACAAGTCGACATCCCCCAACGTGTCCGCCAGCTCCGTGTCGGAGCCCCCCAGCATCCCCACTACCTCCGCCCTCATCGCCAGTGCCGCCCCGCTGACTGCCGAGCAGTTGCGGGTCAGCACCGCTCCGGTCAGGTAGCCGTGGTGCGCCAGTGGCAAGCCGCTGTACACCTGTCCGACGACCCCGCGCAGCCCCAGCACCACCCCTCCGTGGACGACCGTCCGCGAAGGGCTCAGCAACCGGCATCCCACGGCACCAACCTCGTCTCGCTGGGCGTGCTCCAACAGCGCTCTCAACCAGCCGTCCGAAGCCGCCATGACGCCGGAGTCGACCCACACCACCACGTCGCCGCTGGCCGCGGACGCCCCGGCGTTCGCTGCGGGGGACCATCCCGAGTCGGTGGCCATCCGTACCACACGAGCGTCCCGCTCCCGCTGCAGCCTGCCCAGGAGCGAAGCGCCCGGCAGGTCCCGGCTGGAGCGGTCGACCACGACCAGCTCCACGTTCTCGTGGCCAGGATTGGCCAGCAGCACCTCGACCGCCCGGCGGACCCGGCGAGGATCGCCTCTCATCTGGAGCACGATCGATGCCCGAAGGCTGGCCGCCACCGGCCGCCGCACGTGGTAAGTGCCGAGCTGAGGCCCCAACTGCACGTAGCCGCTCTCTCCGCGCCGCTCCAGAGCGGAAGCCAGCGCCGCATGGCTCGCATGGTGCGCCCACGGCTTCGCCATCGGGTCGTCCGCCGCCGAACCGTGCCTGATGCGCCAGTGGTAGAGCACTTCGGGCACGTGCACCACTTCGTCCGCCAGCTCCGTCGCCCGCAGCGTCACGTCGTAGTCCTGGCTTCCGTCGAACTCGCTGCGAAGGCCGCCGATCCGGTTGACCAGGCTCCGTCTCAGCACCGTCAGATGGCACGTGTACGCCGTCGACGCCAGAAGCTCCGGCGACCAGGCCGGCTTGAGCGTCGGCTGGCAGGGCAGCCCCTCGGCGTCCAGCTTGTCCTCGTCGGAGTAGAGCACGTCCGCCCGCGGGTGGGTGCCGATCGCACCCGCCATGTACTCGAGCGCCACCTCCACCAGCTCGTCGTCGTTGTCCAGCAGGACCACGAAGTCCCCCTCGGCCATCGCCAAGGCGTCGTTGGTCGCCGCCGATATGCCGCCGTTCACTTCCCGGAAGCGCACCTTGATCCTGGGATCTCCCCTCAGGTCCTCCAGGAAGGCCCGCAGCCGCCGGTCCTCGGACCCGTCGTCGCACAGGCACAGCTCCCACCGCGGGTACGTCTGGGCCTTCACCGAGTCCACACAACGCGCCAGGTACCACATCTCCGGCCGGTACACCGGGACCAGGATGCTGAACAGGGGCGACGAGTCGCTCACCGAGGTCGACCCCGGCGCAGCGGGGTTGCCGTACCGCCCGTAGAACCACTGGCGGTAGCGTCCGGGATCACCCAGGGCGTCCCCGCCGGCTACGGCGACGACCTGCTCCCACGGAGGCGCGGACCTCTTCTCCCGGTCCAGCTGGTCCTGCTGCCGAAGGCGGCTCACCGCCTCCACGGCGGACGACAGTGCCAACCACTGCTGCTCCGTCGCGGGAGAGGCGGCGGCCTCGTGCCGCTTCTCCGACAGTCGCCCGAGCAGCTCCGTCGTCCAGGGTGATCTCTTCGGAAGCGTCGGTGGCTGCCAAGAATCGACGCTTCCCTGACGAGCCACCAGCTCCGACCACAGTTCCCACTGCGACTCCAGCACGCCTTCCGGCGCCCCGCCTGTCACCGAACGGGTGCGGCTGCCGACGACGCCGTCGCTTTCGCTGCCGCCACCCCCGGACTCCTCTCCCGCCGGTCCGACGCAACGGATCGTCACCGGCACACCCTCGAGAGCGGTCGTCACCCGGCGCATGTACTCCTCCCACAGCGCCAGGGCGTGAGCGTGACCGATGCCGAACCGGTGGGTCATCTTCCGCGCCGCCACTTGCGGTGGATCGACCACGACCAGCACGCGCAGAGCACGGCCCGCCCCGGCCAGGAGTGCCGGCATCGTCAAGCAGAGAGCCGGCTCCCGCCACGGCCGCGCCACGCTTCTCGCCAGCCCCGCAGCGGTGTCGACCCATCTCGAGGCCGGCGGCCCGTACCACCATCCGTCGGCCAGTAGCGGTGGGCAGTCCCAAGTACCGCCCAGCACCTCCAGCAAGCTGTCGCTCCAAGCTCGTAGTCGACCGTCTGCGCCTCCTGCCGAGGGAACCGACCTTCCGTCCGGATCGCCGCCTGTCCCGAGCGTCGGGTCGCCCGTCTCCAAGTCCGTCCCCGGAGCGCCGGTCACCACGTCGAACGGCTCCGGCTCGGCAGCCAGGGACCGAGCGAAGGCGGAGGTGCTCATGGAACGGGTCTACTCGGGCCGGCGGGTGCGCTGCTCACTGTTCCAGCCTGCCGCAAACGCCGACCGCGGCGACGGCAGTGCCACGGCCATTTCGCCGGTTGGATAGGCTCGGGAGAAAGAAGCCGAAAGGGGCATCGAGCCATGGTGCAGTACGTGTTCGATTTCGACCACGCGCATTCGCGTCCTCCGATGGAGATGAAGGACCTGCTCGGGGGCAAGGGAGCAAACCTGGCCGAGATGACTTCGGTGCTCCGTCTGCCGGTTCCGCCGGGGTTCACGATAACGACGGACGCTTGCAGGGCGTTCATGGAGGGCGGCTGGCCCGAGGGCCTGGACGAGGAGATCGCCTCTGCCCGCGCCCGACTCGAGGCGTCGATGGGCAAGCTTCTCGGCGATCCGTCGGACCCGTTGCTGGTCAGCGTCCGCTCGGGAGCGAAGTTCTCCATGCCGGGGATGATGGACACGGTACTGAACCTGGGCCTGAACGACGATTCGGTGGACGGGCTGGCGAAACAGACCTCCGACGAGCGTTTCGCGTACGACTCGTACCGCCGTTTCATCGCCATGTACGCCCGTATCGTCATGGGCGTCGAGGGGGAGCACTTCGATCAGCTGTTCGAGGCGGCGAAGCAGTTGTCTGCCAGCCCGAACGACGCGCAGGTGCCGTCGGAGGTGCTGCGGTACCTGGTTAGGTCCTACAAGCAGATCGTGGAACGGGAGGCGGGCCGTCCGTTCCCTCAGGATCCGACCGAACAGCTTCGAGGGGCGGTGGAAGCGGTGTTCCGCTCCTGGAACGGCAGCCGGGCCATCGCGTACCGCCGCAGGGAGCGGATCGCGGACGACTTGGGCACGGCGGTCAACGTGGTGGCGATGGTGTTCGGCAACCGGGACGACAGCTCGGGCACCGGGGTCGGCTTCACCCGTGACCCGGCGACGGGGGCCCAGGGGGCCTACGGAGACTTCCTGGTGAATGCCCAGGGAGAGGATGTCGTGGCTGGCATCCGCAACACCGAGCCGCTGTCCGCCCTGGGCGAGCGCTTCCCGGCTGTCTACTCCGAGCTGATGGACATCTTCGCCCGGCTGGAAGCGCACTACAGGGACATGTGCGACACGGAGTTCACGATAGAGCAGGGAAAGCTCTGGATGTTGCAGACCAGGGTGGGCAAGAGGACCGGTCGCGCAGCGCTCCGGATGGCGGTCGACATGGTGTCCGATCCGGCGATAGCGCTCTCCCGGGCGGAGGCGGTTCGGCGCGTCACCGCAGAGCACCTGGACCAGGTGCTGCATCCGCAGTTCGCTCCGGGCCAGTACGAAGTGCTGGCCAAAGGCCTGGGTGCTTCTCCCGGCGCTGCGGTGGGCCGGGTCTACCTGACGGCGGACGCTGCTGCCGCCGCAGCCGGCCGGGGAGAGAAGGTGATCCTGGTCAGGAGCGAGACGTCTCCGGAGGACGTGCACGGCATGCTGGCCTCCGAGGGCATCCTGACGGCTCGGGGGGGCCTGGTGAGCCATGCGGCCGTGGTAGCCCGCGGCTGGGGGAAGCCGGCAGTGGTGGGGGCCGAAAAGCTGCGTATCTCCACCCGCGGCTTCACGGTCGGCTCGTCGTCGGTGTCCGAGGGCGACGTCATCTCGCTGGACGGGGCGACGGGAGAGGTCGTGCTGGGGGAGGTTCCCCTGACTTCGGCGGAGGCTCCGGTGGAGATGGAGGCGATCCTGTCGTGGGCGGACGACATCAGGGCAGGCAGGCTGGGAGTGCGGGCCAACGCGGACAACGGCCCCGACGCCCTGAACGCCCGTCGGTTCGGCGCGGAGGGCATCGGCCTGTGCCGTACGGAGCACATGTTCCTGGCCGACGACCGCCTTCCCATAGTGCGCCGGATGATCCTTGCCGACGGCGAAGCGGAGGAGCGGGAGGCACTGGAACGTCTGCGTGTGGCGCAGCGGGACGACTTCGTCTCGATCCTGGAGGCGATGGACGGCCTGCCGGTCGTGGTGCGCCTTCTGGACCCTCCCCTGCATGAGTTCCTTCCCGACCTGGAGGAGCTGGCGGTCAAGGAGGCGACTACCGGCCTGACCGAGGAGGAGGCGCGGCTGTACGCCGCGGCCCGAGAGTGGCGGGAAGCGAACCCCATGCTCGGCACCAGGGGCGTCCGGCTGGGTGTGATGAGGCCAGGCCTGTACGAGATGCAGGTGAGAGCGCTGATGGAGGCTGCGGCCGAGCGGGCCGCCGGCGGCGGGCGGCCGGTGGTGGAGATCATGATCCCGTTGACGGTCAGCCGCGAAGAACTGGCGCACGCCCGTAAGTGGGTGGATCGTGCGATCGCCGAGGGGGCGCAGTCGGCCGGCGGATCGGTGCACGTGATGGTGGGCACCATGATCGAGACCCCCAGGGCGGCGCTTCGGGCGGCCGAGATAGCGGAGGTGGCGGAGTTCTTCTCCTTCGGCACCAACGACCTGACTCAGATGACGTACGGGTTCTCGAGAGACGACGTCGAGGGCAGGCTCATGTCGACCTACCTGGCGGAAGGTCTCATCCCGGCCAACCCGTTCGAGAACGTGGACCCGGAAGGGGTGGGGGAGCTGGTGCGGGTCGGCACCGAGAGGGGACGTACCACGAGGCCGGAGCTGGAGGTGGGAGTCTGCGGCGAGCACGGTGGTGACCCGGCGTCGATAGAAGTGTTCGCCCGCGCCGGTCTCGACTACGTGAGCTGCTCGCCGTACCGAGTGCCGATAGCGCGCCTGTCGGCCGCGCAGGCTGTCCTGGCGATCGACGCGGAACGCGGTCCGGAAGGCACCTGACCAACCTCGGGGAGCGGTACCGTCGAGGGCGGTGCCGATTCCGGACGAAGACGTGGCAGCCGTCAGGGCGGCGACCGATTTGGCAGCCCTGGTCGGGGAGCATGTCGGCCTCCGTCCTCAGGGACGCAGGCTGGTCGGCCTGTGCCCGTTCCACTCCGAACGGACGCCGTCTTTCGGGGTGAACCCGGATGCCGGCTTCTACCACTGCTTTGGCTGCGGGGCTTCCGGTGACGCCATCACCTTCCTGCGGGCGACGCAGGGAGTGGATTTCGTGGAAGCGGTCGAGATGCTGGCCATGCGGGCGGGTGTGAAGATCCGCACGACTTCCCATCCGGGAGAAGGTCGGCGGAGGGACCGGCTGCGCCGGCTCGAAAAGGTGGTCGCCGACGCGGTCGAGTGGTACCACGACCAGCTGCTGAAGAGTGAACTGGCCGGCCCGGCCCGGGACTACCTGCGGTCGCGGGGTATCGACGGGACCCTGGCTCGCACGTTCAAGCTCGGCTATGCGCCCGACGGACGCGACCAGCTGTGCCGGGCGCTCGGCCTACCGGCCGACGTCGCCGCCGAGGCGGGCCTGGGCAGCACCGGCCGGGACGGACGTCTAGGCGACGCGTTCCGGGGACGGCTGATGTTCCCCATCTTCGACGCGACGGGGAGGGCCGTTGCGTTCGGGGGCAGGGTGCTGCCCGGTCAGCGGACCGACCGCAGGCCCAAGTACCTCAACTCTCCCGAGACGCCGCTGTACTCCAAGCGCAAGGTGCTGTACGGGCTCAACGTGGCCAAGACCGAGGTGGTCGCCACCGGCGAGGTGGTCGTGTGCGAGGGCTACACCGACGTCATCGGGATGTTCGGCGCTGGCGTGGCCCGCGCCGTGGCGACCTGCGGGACCGCATTGGCCTCGGAGCACTTCTCCCTGCTCTCCCGCTTCGCCCGCCGTGTCGTGCTGGCGTTCGACGCCGATCCAGCCGGACAGTCCGCAGCCGACCGGGTCTACGAGTGGGAGCGACTGCACAAGGTGGACGTCGCCGTAGCCGCCCTGCCGGCAGGTTCCGATCCCGCCGACCTCTCTCTTTCCGAGCCGGATCTGCTCCGCCAGGCGGTTAACCAGGCCCGGCCGTTCCTCGAGTTCCGTCTGGAGCGCCTTCTGGCGGGTGCCGAGCTCGGTACGGCGGAGGGCCGGGCAAGGGCGGCCGCCGAAGGCACGGAGCTCGTGGCGGGGCATCCGGACGTCCTGGTCCGGGACCAGTACCTTATGATGCTGGCCGATCGCTGCGGCGTGTCGCCCGATCGGCTTCGCAAGCGGGTCTCCGGATCGCCGCCCAGTGACGGTGCCCGGAAGAATCTACCGTCCTCTGCTCCGCCCACCTCGCCGGTCAGGGGCCCGGCGCTGGAAGCGCTCAGGCTGGCGGTGCGACGTCCGGAGCTGGTCGCCCACCGGCTGGCGCCAGCGGTGTTCCCGCCGGGAACCGCCCGTGACGCCTACGGTGCCCTGGAGCGCTGCGCCACGCTCCAGCAGGCGGTGGAGTGCTCGCCGCCCGAAGCGGCGGCGCTGCTGCGAAGGCTGGCGGTCGAGGACTTGGAGCCGGACCCGGAGTCGGCCACCCGGCTCGTCGACGAGGCGGCACGGACGTGGCTGGGGCGCCTGTCGCAGCTCGCCCGGCAGCATCCCGATCTCGCTCCCGGCATCGGTGCCGACGTGGCATGGCTGAAGGCGGCGATCGAACTGCTCAGGGAGCACGCAGATCAAGACGTGGAGGAGGCGCTGGTAGCCTGGATGGCCGAGCGGGGCGAGGAGGACCGGTGAGCGACGGGGCTGGCGCACTTCCCGGACCGGCCCGTGCGGGAGGAGCGAACCGCGGAGGGCGTGGGGACGGAGCAGCCCCTGAATCCGCTGACCCGGTCCGGGCCTACCTCAAGGAGATCGGAAAAGTTCCCCTGCTCAGCCCCGCGGCCGAAGCAGCGCTCGCCCGCCAGGTGAGCGAAGGCCAACAAGCCGCAGCACAGATAGCCAAGCTGGAGGACCTTTACGGCCTGCCCCCGGTGGAGCTGGTGGCCCCCGAAGAGGCGAGGGTGGCTGCGGGTCTCAGGGCGAAGCAGGCGCTCATCGAAGCCAATCTGCGGCTTGTGGTGTCCATCGCCAAGCGTTACCGGCACAGGGGGATGGCCTTCTTGGACCTGATCCAAGAAGGCAACCTCGGCCTCATGCGGGCAGTGGACAAGTTCGACTACAGCAGGGGGTTCAAGTTCTCCACGTACGCTACGTGGTGGATACGCCAGGCGGTCACCCGATCGATTGCCGATCAGTCGCGTACGATCCGGATACCGGTCCACATGGCCGAGACGATGAACAAGGTCAGCCGTACCCAGCGCACCTTGGCCCAGCAGCTCGGCCGGGAGCCGACGTACGAAGAGATCGGAGCGGCGGTCGAGATGCCGCCGGAGCGCGTGGCGGAGATGTTGCGGTTCGCTCAGGAGACCGTGTCCCTGCAGGCGCCGATGGGCGAGGGGGACGACTTCTCCCTCTCCGATCTGGTGGAGGATGCCGATGCGGTGATGCCGGCAGACGCTGCCGCCAAGGTCCTGTTGAATGAAGCGGTCAAGCAGGCTCTGTCGGAACTGTCCCAGCGTGAGAGGAGATC
>JAJYPS010000094.1 GCA_021795215.1 Actinomycetes bacterium | reverse complement strand
GCACTGACCTGGGCGCCGGTCTGGGCGCCGGTCTGGGCGCTGGCCCGAGCACCGACCTGGGCGCCGCGAAACGTCAAGGCAGCTTCTTCAGCGTCGGGTTCTCGCTGTACACCTCGTCCAGGGCCGACAAGTCGAACAGCTTCGACGCCGCTATGGAAGTTCCGCCCAGCTTCAGCGTCGACACCGTCTCCTGCATCAGCTGCGGCGTGACCGTGAACAGGCCGTTCGCCCTGGTCTCCGGCGTCACGATCAGGGCGTTCTGCGACTCCGCCTCCAGCGTCTGCTCCGCCACGTTCAGCCCCAGGCTCTTGCCGTAGGTGTCCGCCGCCAGCTTCGCTCCCAGCGACGGGTCCTGCACCGCTCGCTGCCATCCCTGTATCTCCGCCACCAGAGCCGCTTTCACCGCAGCCAAGCTCTTCCCGGTCAGCGAATCGGTACGGGCGACGTATGTCTCGGACACGCCGGGATAGTGGTAGTCGTTCAGCAGGAACGTGTGAGTCGCCACTCCTTTCACCTTCAGCAGGTTCGGCTCGTTCGTGATGAACGCGAACCAGCCGTCCACCTCGTGCGCCACCAGCGGCGACGGGTCGAACTGCACCGGCACCACGGTCACGCTCGACGGCTTTATGTGGTTCGCCTTCAGGAACGCGTTCCACACCGGCAGGTTGGTCGACTGCACCCCGATCCTCTTGCCCACCATCGCCTGAGGGTCGCGGATCGGGCTCGTCGCCAGCGACATGATAGCGAACGGGTTCTTCTGGTACTGGGCACCGATCGTCACTATCGGCGCCCCCTGCAGGATCGCCGCCGCCGTTATCGCCGGAGACGAGATGCCCAGCAGCGCCTTTCCAGCCGCCACCACCGCATCCGGAGCCACGTTCGGCCCTCCGCTTATCAGGTCCACCGACGAGAAGCCCTGCTTCTTGTAGTAACCGTACGTGTCGGCTATGTACTCGCCCGAGAACTCGGCGTCCTTCACCCACCCCAGCTGCAGCGAGTACGTGCCCAGGCCCCCTCCTCCACCGCCCGACGCCTGCGACCCGCCCGACGCGCGCGACGGGGAAGAGCCGCAGGCCGACAGCAGAGCCCCCAGACCCCCGGCCGACAGCATCCCCAACGTCGCGCTGCCGAGCACTCCCTGGCGCAGGAAGCGCCGGCGATCCATCGCACCCGCTGCCGCGGTGCCGCCGTCTGTCGTCGGGGATTGGCCGTCTGTCGTCGGGGATTGGTCGGTCCGCATCGCTCCTCCAGAAGGGCAGCCCTTGGCTCCAGTCAGCTGCCTGTAGGCTAGTTCTGGCCCGGGCCGGAGCAGCGGACGTTTCTGCTCAGTACCCGAGCTGTTAACACTCGACCCGTACACCCCGTACACCGTCTCGCCCATCGGGCGGTGCCGTCTCGCCCATCGGGCGGTGTGCCGTCTCGCCCATCGGGCGGTGCCGTCTCGCCCATCGGGCGGTGTGCCGTCTCGCCCATCGGGCGGTGCCGGGCTGCAGGACGAGCGGCCTTGCTCGACACGGTCCCTCGTCCTGTCCCAGCCGTGGCGTAACCTCCGCGGAGCGGTCGGCATCGAGAACAGCAGGGGGCTGAAGTGGTCAAGTTCATCCATACGGCGGACTGGCAGTTGGGAATGACCAGGCACTTCCTGGCCCCCGCCGCCCAGGCGCTGTACTCCGAGGCCCGGCTGGACTCGCTGGTCGAGATAGGAAGGCTGGCCCGGGAGGAGGGATGCGCGTTCGTGGTGGTGAGCGGCGACGTGTTCGAGTCGAACCACGTGCACCGGGACGTGGTGGTTCGGGCGCTGGAGGCTCTGCGCTCGTTCGACGTGCCGGTCTACCTGCTGCCGGGGAACCACGATCCGATCAACGCCGGGTCGGTGTACCGCTCGGCCATGTTCACGAGGAACTGCCCGGAACACGTGGTGGTGCTCGAGAGCGGGGGTGCGGTGCGGGCGGAAGGGACCGAAGTGGACGTGATCGGGGCACCTTGGGAGACGAAACAGCCGCTGGAGGACCTGGTGGCGCGGGCCTGCTCGTCGCTGGAGCCGGACGAGCGGCGGATGCGGGTGGTGGTGGGACACGGCGCGGTCGACCGGACCAGCCCCGATCCGAACAGTCCCTCGCTGATAAGGCTGCAGCCGCTGGAGTCGTCGATCCGGTCGGGCTGCATCCACTACGTCGCACTGGGAGACCGGCATTCGGTGACCGACGTCGGCAGCACCGGCAGAATCTGGTACTCGGGGACGCCGGTGGTGACCGACTTCGACGAAGTGGAGCCGAACCACGTGCTGGTGGTCGATATGGACAGGGAGAAGATCGCCGTCGAGCGGCGACGGATCGGCAACTGGGCATTCGTGAGACGTTCGTTGGACGTGAACAGTCTCAGAGACGTCGACGCGGCGAGGGAGTGGCTGGACGGGGTTGCCGACAAACGCAGAACGGTGGTGAAGCTCAGCTTCGTCGGGACGCTGAGCCTCGCCGACAAGGCGGCTCTCGACTCGACGCTGGCCCACTTCGACGACCTGTTCGCCGCCTTGGACTACTGGGAACGGCACATGGACCTGTGCATCACGCCGGACGAGGGAGACCTGTCGGACCTGGGTCTGAGCGGGTTCGCGGCCGCGACGATGCAGGAGCTGACGCGCCTGGCCGTATCCGGCGGCCAGCAGACCGGCACCGCGCAGGATGCACTGGGGCTGCTCTTCCGGCTGTCGGGAGCGCAGAGATGAGGATCCGCCGGATATCGCTGCGCAACTTCCGAGGAGTGGTCGACTCCACCGTGGAGCTGGCGACGGAAGGGGTGACGGTGATCGAAGGACCCAACGAGGCCGGCAAGTCGAGCATCGCGGACGCCATCGACTTCATCCTGAACGAACGGGACTCGTCGACCAGGGCTCCGCTCCGGGAGATGAAGCCGCTCGACGCGGACGAGGGAGCGGAGGTGGAGCTGGAGCTGGTCACAGGGCCGTACCACGCCGTCTACTCCAAGCGCTGGCACAAGAGGCCGAAGACGGAGCTCACGGTGCTTCGGCCCGTGCCGGAGAACCTCACGGGACGACTGGCCCACGAGCGCATGGAGGCAATCCTGGCCGAGACGCTGGACAAGTCCCTGTGGAGTGCGCTCCGGCTGCAGCAGGGAGTCACCATCGCCCAGGCGGCGGTCGGGGAGAGCCTGTCTCTCGCCGCAGCGCTGGATGCGGCGGCGTCAGGTGCGGCGCTCGGAGGGGCGGACGAAGCCAGGCTGTGGGACCGGGTGCAGGAAGAGTGGCGGGAGCACTTCACTGCCGGCGGCAGGGAGGTGGTGAACCGCAAGACGCTGGCCAAGAAGGTTGCCGACGCGGCAGAGCGAGTGGAACAGCTGCAGGCGGAACTGGACCACCTGGACGACACGGCCGAGCGGCATCGCCGGCTCGGCTTCGAGTTGGCGAACATCGACAGGGATCTCGCAGAGCAGCGGAAAACGGTCGGGAAGCTGGCGGAGGAGTGCCGGAGGCTGGCCGAGACGGCGTCCGAGGTGAAGTCCCTGCAACTTGCCGCGTCGGAGGCGAACCGGCTGGTCGGAGAAGCGAGAGCTGCGTCGGAGCGGCGCAAAAGACTGCTGGGCGACCTGAAGGAGTCACAGGAGGCGCTGTCCGAACTGAGAGCCTCGGAGGAGCGGGAGACGGCAGCACTGCAGGAGGCAGTCCGGCTGGACGAGGATGCGACGCGTCGCCGGGATGAGGCGCGCCACGAGTGCCAGTCGGGCGAGGAGGCGCTGCGGGCGGCGTCGGGCGACTGCGACTACTTCCGGAACCTGGAAGAGCTGGAGCAGCTGGGGAAGCGTCGAGAGCGGGTGGCGAGAGCGGAGCAGCGGAGCAGAGATGCCGAGTCGGTCCTGGCCGGTTGCCCGATCGGGCCGGCCAAGTTGGCCGAGATAGAGGAGGCCTACGTGGCCGCCGCCGAAGCCCGGGCCCGGCTGGCCGGGCAGAGCCCCCTGGTGCGGGTGGAGGCGATCAGCGGGACGGACGTGGTGGTCGGCGACGTCGGACACTCGCTGTCCGTGGGCCAGGTGGTGGAGCGGCGAGCGACGGCGGACCTGGAGGTGCTGATTCCCGACCTCGTACGAGTGACGGTTACGGGCGGCGGGACGGCGGCGGACCTGGCGGAGGAATCGGAGTCGGCGCAGCGCCGCCTGGACGAGCTGTGCCGGGCGGTGGGAGTGTCGGGCAGCGACGCCGTGGGCGCTGCCCGGTCGATGGAGCGACGCCGCCGCGAAGCGGAACTGGAAGCACGGATGGCAGCCCGCGACCTGGCGGAGGATCTGGGTCAGTCGACGTCACAGTTCCTGTCGGACAGGATCGAGCGACTGCGCCAGGCGGTCTCCGACGACGAGGAGGGGCGGGGCACTGCCGATGGACTGCCTTCGAATGCCGAAGAGGCGGACGTGCGCCGGCAAGCCGCAGCGGCCCGTCTGCAGGATGCTCGGGACCTGTTGGACACGTGGCAACGAGAAGCGGAGAGCAGGCACCAGGCTCTGAGCGCGCTGCAAAAGGGCGCCATCCGACGCCGAGCCATGATCGAGATGACGGAGCAGGCTCTTTCGGCGGCCGAACGGGCGCTGGCGGCAGACAGGGCTGCCAGGGGGGACGACGAGCTGTCGAATGAACTGGAGCATCTGGAGGCCTGCGCTGGAGCTGCGGAACACGCCCACAGCCAGGCGTCTGCGGCTCTGGAGGCGGAGGACCCGGAGCGGGCGGAGCTGTTGCACGAGAACGCGGTGCAGGCGCTGGCTCGCACGGAGCAGAGGGCGTCGGAGGTCGATCGGGAGATGGAGAGGCTCGCCACGGAGCTGGAAGTGCGTGGCAGCGACGGCATCCATGCCCAGCTGGACTGGGCAAAGTCGGAGCTGGCGGCAGCCGAGCAGGAGCAGGAGCGAACGGAACGAAGGGCCGCTGCCGCAGGACTGCTGTACGAGACGATGCGGGCACACCGGGAGGACGCGACTAGGTCGCGCATGTCCCCGTTCCGTGATCAGATAGTGAGCCTGGGCAGGATCGTGTTCGACGACAGCTTCTCGGTGGAGCTGGACGAGAACCTGCAGATCGTCAGCCGCACGCACCAGGGGGTGACGGTGCCGTACAAGCTGCTGTCGACGGGGACGAAAGAGCAGCTGTGCATCCTTTCCCGGCTGGCATGCGCAACTCTGGTGAACCCGGCGACGCCCGGATGCCACGACGTCGGAGTGCCGGTCATACTCGACGACGCCCTCGGCTACTCGGACCCGGTGAGGCTGGAGCGCCTGAACGCCGCACTTGCAGTGGCTGCCCGTCAGAGCCAGGTGATAGTTCTCACCTGCACTCCGGGGCGGTATCGGGACATCGGTCCGGCCAAGGTGGTACGCCTGGAACGGCAGAGGCGCAACAGTCCGACGTGGGGCATGACGGGCTGAAGGTCGGAGCAAGGGTCACCCCCGTCACGCCGTCCTATGCCGTCGCCCGAGCGGACGTGTCCGTCGAGGTCGAAATCGTGGCGGACCACCCTCGGGTGGTCGGCTGCCCGACAGGAGCGTGGCTGAACTTCGGAGCGCGGAGATATATATGACCTGAAAAGGAGCCCACTTGGCTCGTCCGCGCTGCTCAGGAAGGGATGCCGAGTGGGGACCAGGAGAAGGGAAGGACTGTGGCCGCCCTCGCGGCGACGGCCGGGGAGCGTTCGGACAGCCAGGCGCCCACCCGCATGGCTGGCCCTGCTGGGACCGGGAGCGCTGGCGATGCTGGGCGAGAACGACGCACCGAGCATGCTGTCGTACGCCGCCACCGGGGCCAAGTACGGGATCGGCATGTTCGTGCCGCTGGTGGCCGCCACGTTCCTGTTGGCCTACGTGGTGCAAGAGATGACGGTCAGGGCCGGCATCGCCACCGGGCGGGGTCTGGCTCAGTTGATCGGGGATCGCCTGGGTGCCCGCTGGTCCGTGACAGTCGCCGTCGCGGTGGTGGTCGGCAACTTCCTGACCCTGGTGACCGAGTTCATCGGGATCCGGACGGGGCTCGACTACTTCGGCGTGCCGCCTCTGGTGGCCGTCGGCACCGTGGTCGCCCTGACCGCCGGGGCGGTCGCAAGCGGGCGATACTGGACATGGGAGAAGCTGACACTGTCGCTGGCGGCGCTGAACCTGGTGTTCGTGCCGTTCGCCTTGGCCGCGGCGCCCCGCTGGGGACGGGTGGCCCAGTCGCTCGCGACCTGGCATCCGCTTCCGGGCGGCCCGGTCAGCTCCGTCATGCTGCTGATCGTGTCCGATCTGGGGGCCACCGTCACTCCGTGGATGCTGTTCTTCCAGCAGAGCGCCGTGGCGGACAAGGGTCTCCGCCTGCACGACATGCGCCAGGGGCGCCTCGATACTGCAGTGGGGGCCGTGGTCGCCGCCGTCTGCGGGATTGCGGTGGTGGCGGGCACGTCCGTCCTTGCCGGCCACCGAAGGGTGCTGACCCTGTTGAACGGCGCCCGGTTCGCGGACGCACTGGTGCCTCACGCCGGCCGCCTCGCGTCCACCCTGTTCGCCATCGGCATCACCGAGGCGGGAATGGTGGCGGTCATGGTCATCTCCACGACGACCGGCTACGTGCTCACTGAGGTCACGCCTGCCCGGTCGACCGTGGACATGGCCTCCGGGCGCCTGGGCCAGTTCCACTGGATCGTGATCGGTTCCGCTGCTGCTGCGGGGGCGATAGTGCTCGTGCCAGGGCTGCCCCTGCTGGGGGTGGTGCTCGCAGTCAACGTGGTGGCAGTGGTCAGCATGCCGCCGGTCCTGGTCCTGCTGAACAGGTTCACCGCCGACAGCAGCGTCATGGGTGCGCTCCACAGCACGCCACGGCAGAGGACCGCCGGAGCGGCGGTGACGGCGGCCGTGGTGGCCGCTTCGCTCGCCCTGGGAGCCAGCTTCTTCGCGCCACTGTTCTGACCAGCCGGTGGGAACGCGGGCGGAGCGTCGGCGGAGGGGGGCGGAGCGTCGGCGGAGGGCGGAGCCACCGGCCCCGCGCAAGGGGAAGTCGCTCGGTAAGGCGACCGCCGTCCCTGCCGTCCCTGCCGTCCCTGCCGTCCCTGCCGTCCCTGCCAAGGGGGAGTGGAGCTCAGGCCCAGGGCAGCCCGGCTTCGGAGCGAGACGGGAACGACGCTTGGGAACCAGGTCGGGAGACGGCGACGGCCGCAACCGCCGCAGCCGCTTCCATCCCCTGGCACAGCCGGCAGCGAAGGGAAGCCGAAGATCGGTCGGTGCCCGCTGCCACCAGCCATGCGACCAGAGCCCCGGTGAAGGCGTCACCGGCCCCGGTCGTGTCGACAACCTGCGGAGCGGCACCAGCGGGAACGTGGCACGTCCAGTGCGACGTGGCTCCATCGGGAGCGGTATCCCGCACCGCCGCCACCGAACCACACGGTCCCAGCGTGACGACCGTCGCCGACGGACCCTTCTCGCAGATGCGAACTGCGTCCCACGTTGCTTCCTCCACCGCCGGGTCCCGCGCTGCGGTGCCGGCAGGGCGTCCCTCGCCTGGACCCGCCGGGACGGGTGCCATCCCCTGTGCCTCGGCCGGCCGAACGACCACACCTCCTGCCATGGCGGCGTCGGCTACTACTTCCGGCACTTCGCCGGGCGGTCCGGCTCGTCCCTGCGGGCCGGTGACACGGCCGGATCGCCGTACCAAGGCAGCGGCCTCGTGCTGGTTGACCACCACCAGATCGACCCTGCTCAGAAGCCGCCGGTCGAGATGGCGCTCGGGCGAGGCGTTGAGCACCACCAACGTGTCTCCTCCACACGCCTCCAAGGCATGGTGCACAGTTTCGACAGGTATCTCCAGCTGCATGACTACCACCGCCGCGCCGTGCAGAGATGCCCTGGCGGCGTCGACGTCCGCCACCGACAGCTGGGCGTTGGCGCCCGGAGCGACCACGATGGTGTTCTCGCCGTCGGGCGTGACGGTGATGAAAGCGGCTCCGCTCGGATGTTGCCTGGTTCGGTACAGCCACCTGCATCCGACACCGCTCTCCTCCAACGAGGCAGCGATCAGGTCGCCGGAGGAGTCGGTTCCCACCTTGGCGACGATCTCCACGTTCGCTCCGAGACGGGCCGCTGCAACGGCCTGGTTGGCGCCCTTGCCGCCCGGCATCCTGTCCAACACCGCCTCGCCGACGGTCTCGCCAGGCGAAGGACGGCGCCCGACGCGCACGACGTAGTCCTCGTTGGCCGACCCGAGCACGACTATCACCCCCTCGTCCGTCACCCCCTCGTCCGTCACCCCCTCGTCCGTCACCCCCTGGTCCGTCATCCCCTGGTCCGTCGCCCCCTGCTCCATGTCCCTCGGCTTGGCCTTCACCTGGTCAGCCTCTCGCTGATCGACCGCCTCCCAGTCTGACACTGCCGCCCTAAAACTTTGCTCATCTCGTTCCAAGGTCGGTCCAAGTTGCCGCACTAAAGCTGGAGTGTGCAGAGATTTACCGAAGTGACGCCGGCAGGAACGCCCGCGATAGCTCCCGCAGCCAAGGAGCCGGACGGTGGTTCGCTGCGCCCGCGGGAAGCAAGTGGGGTCCAGGAGGAGGAAGCAGCTCTCCGCCGGAACAACGTTCGGTTGCTCCGCAGAACACCTCAACTCGACGGCTTACGAGGGATGTCCTTCCTGGTCGTGCTGGCCACTCACCTCCGGCCCTTTCCGGGGATGGTGGGAGGCCAGGTCGCGATGGACGTGTTCTTCGGCCTGTCGGGCTTCCTGATCACTTCGCTGCTGATCTCGGAGCATGCCAGGACGGGGAAGGTCGACCTACGCAAGTTCTACGCACGCCGGGCCCTTCGCCTGCTGCCTGCGCTATGGGCCTTCCTGGGCGTATGGCTTGCCGTGGTGCTGCTGTTGGGTCCGGCTAACTGGATGACGGCGGTGCCCGGAGCGACACAGGCCCAACCTCAACAGGTGCTGCCGGCGATCGAAGGGGTACTTGCGGCAGCCACGTACTCGAGCAACTGGTTCATGGCATACCACTTGTTCAGCGGGTACGTTGCACTGGGGCACCTCTGGTCGCTCGCGGTCGAGGACCAGTTCTATCTCCTCTGGGCTCCCCTGGTCGCCTTGATGCTCACCGTCAAGAGCCGGGCCACGCTACCGGCCACGATCGCGCTGGTGGTGGCCTCTCTGGCAGCACCGCTGATGCTGTGGCACGGACCGTCGAGCGAGCTTCGCATCTACTTCGGGACGGACACGAGAGCAGCGGCGCTGCTCGGCGGTGCCGCTGCGGCCCAGCTCTGGTCCCGGGGACGGTTGGACCGGCTGTTCTCGGGGGCCTCTGGAGCGCTGGTGC
>JAJYPS010000093.1 GCA_021795215.1 Actinomycetes bacterium | reverse complement strand
CGATCTGACGTTGATCGACACCTGGACACCTTTGTGGGACTTGTTGAACTGCGACACCATCGCGCTGACCGCAGCAGCGACAGGGCCGCCGGAGTGCGACTCCCACAAGCTGATGTGCTGCACGGCCGCCGTCTTCGCCGACGTGTTCGCCGATCCCGCGGTCGAGCCGCAGGCCGCCAGCGCCACCGCCGTAGCCGAACCTGTCGCCACTATTCGTAGACGCTGGGACAACCGGCTCCGCCGCCGGCTAACTGCAATTGCTTCGGACACTCTCTTCTCCTCGATGTTCATTCGACTATTCCTCTATCGCCCCCGATGACGGCCTTGACAATGTGCCGCTGAGTAAAGGCGAAAACGATTACGACCGGCAGGAGTGCCAGCACGGTCGCCGACGTGAGCTCCCTCCAGCTGGATTGAAACTGCTGCATGTAGTGAGACAGTGCCAACTCGATGGGCTGTACCCTCCTGGTATCGGCCATTATGAGGGGCCATTGGAACATGTTCCATGAGCTGATGAAGGTGAGCAGGATGGTGACGACCATCGCTGGCTTCGCCAACGGCACTGCGACCCTCCTCAGGTACTGCCCCAGCGAGGCACCCTCCAGACGGGCTACATCGCGATAGGCGTCCGGCAGTTGGAGGAACGCTTGGCGGAAGAGGAACACTCCCGAACTGGACGCAGCGAAAGGAAGGATCAGGCCCGTGAAGGTATTCAGCAGGTGTAGGTCCTTCATCAGAACGAACTGCGGAATTATTAGTGCCTGCTGGGGAAGCATCATTACCGCAATTGTTACAAGGAAGATGCCTTCTCGACCCCTGAAACGCATCTGGGAAAGGGCATAGCCGGATAGTATTGAAGTAAGAAGGACGAGAAGAATGGTGGCACCAGTTATCAGGACGCTGTTGGCAACGTAGTTCAACCAGTGAGTATGAAGAAGGACCTTCAAGAAACTGGAAGTGTGCCAGCCCGGCAGCCACGGAGGAGGTAGCTGGTAGGCGTCGCCCTTCTTGCCGAGTGCTATGACGAGGTCCATCCATAGCGGCCAGACGAAGACCACCCCGACCACGATCGTCAGCGCGCTGCGCCAGTGGCTCCTCACTGCTCGACCCCCACCTGTCCCCGTCCTCACCGCTCGGTCCCGCCGTAGAACACCCAGCGCCTCGACAGGCGCTTCTGGATCGCAGTGATGGTGATCAGGATGACGAACAGCACCAGGCTCATCGCCGCCGCCAGGGACAGGTGCTGGTAGATGAACGCTGTGTTGTAGATGAGAAGCGCGTCGGTGCTGGTGGAGAACGCAGGACCCCCGGCGCCTCCGTGGGGGCCGCCCGTGAGCGTGTAGACTTGGGAGAACGTCTGCATCGAGTTGACGGTCCCCAGGATCAGCACCATGAACGTGGTTGGGCTCAGCAGCGGCGCAACGACTCGCCGGAACGTCTGCCAGCTGCTGGCGCCGTCCACCCGCGCAGCCTCGACGACGGTGTCGGGCACCATGGCCAGTCCCGCGAGGAAGAACACCGCGTAGTAGCCGACCGAGTGCCAGATCGAGTAGATCATCACGGACGGCAGTGCCCACGTGGCGCTGTCGAGCCATCCCGGCTGTGGAGCGCCGACCAGATGGAGCAGGTAGTTGGCGAGACCATAGCGGGGGTTGAAGACCCAGGCCCATATGACCGAAGTAGCCACCACGGGCGTCACGTGGGGTAGGAAGACCAGCGCCCTGCCGAGCCCGCCCGCCCGGCTCCTTCTGAAGCCCTCTCGGAGCAGCATCGCCAGAGCCAGGCCCATCAAGGCGTCGACGGGGACCATGACGCCCACGAAGTACGCCGTCTCCAGGAGCGACTTGAAGTAGAGGGGCTGGTGGAACAGGACGTCGAAGTTGGCCAGACCGGCGAACGCCGACCCTCCGAACAGGTTCCAGTGGTAGAACGACATGACGAACAGGAACGCCGCCGGAACGTAGAAGAACAGTGTCAGGATGCCCAGCGCGGGCATGACCAGCAGGTATCCGGCGAAACGACCGAAACCCGGTCGGCTTCGGTGACTGCCCGGAGCCCGGCCCGGATCGGGCGTCGTGACGTCGGTTGCCGGGGCGACGTCGCCACGGACGAGAGTCACCGACCGCTTCCCCGAACCGCCTGCCTGGCCGAGGAGCGGACGGCCAACAGGAGGGTGATCGACAGGCCCGCGAGCATGAGCGCCTGGGCGGCTGTCGAGGAGACGCGGTCGGCCCCGAGGGTCACCACGGCGGCCACGGCCAGTCCGGCAGGGACGGTCCAGCCGTCCGCCATCAGATGGGCGAGGAACCGCAGGAACCTCACCACGGAGCCGCCCTTTCCCCGAGCCCCGCTCATCGTGCCGCTCCGGCAGTCGTCGCTCGGCCGGTCTCCACCTTCCGGGCCACGCTGCCGGCCCTGGCCCAGCGCACCGCCACCCACGCGAGGAGGGCGTACCAAGCTATGAGCACCACCACGGTCAGTTGGCCTGCAAGCCAGGACATCCCCAGACCTTCACCGGCCCAGACCGTCCCGACCGCACTCAGCATCACGCCAACCACCAGCTTGATGGTGTTCTCCGGCACCCTGGCGAGAGGCTTGCGCACGGCAATGCCCGCCAGCACCACTGCCAGCACGCCGGCGACGGCTCCTACGACTGCCGGCAAGGTGGTGCCCGGCCGGGCACCCAGCGCCACAACGGCGAGTGCGACTTCGGCACCCTCCAGCAGCACAGCACCGAAACTCGTCGCGAAGCCGATCCGTGCCGAGGCACTGCGCTCCGCCGGGCTGCGCTCCACCGGACTGCGCTCAGCCGGGCTGTCTAGCTGAGCGAGCGTCTTGGCGAACGCCGCCTCTTCGTCCCGCATCTTCACCAGACCGGCCACTCGCAGGATCGCCTTGGTCAGCCAACGCAGCCCCACCAGCAGAAGCACCGTGCCGAGCAGGAGGTTCAGCCACTGCAGCGGGATCGCATGAAGAGCAGCGCCGCCCAGCAGAACGACAACCGCTGCCAGGACCGCCAGTCCGGCCAGCGTCCCGCCGATCGACGCCCTCCAACCTCTGGTCAGTCCCACTGCCAGGACGACGGTCAGGGCCTCGGTTCCCTCCACCAGCCCGACCAGCAAGGCGATGAGGACCGTAGTGACGATCATCGTGCATCGCCTCCCAGCCCACCGTCCCCGTAGGGGTCCCCTGGCGCCCACGAAGTCGACGCTGCCGCTGTGGCGGGCTCCGGCCACCGCACCGAGACACCGGTCGCTCTGACTCGTCGCCCGTCGTCACAGCCGTAGAAGGTGAGGCTCCCCCACGGGGCGCTCACCAGCGTCCGCTCGCCCAAGGCGGGGATCGGGTCGCCGGCCCCGGCGGTCGCCACCACGTTCCTGCCCGCGTAGGAGCAGTGCAGCAGCACACCGTCCCGGGCGAGCTCGGCGACGTCCATCACGACCGGGACAACCAGACCACTTCGCGTCCCCGCCGTCGGGGACACATCCAGGTCGGCGGGCCGGACACCCACCCAGAACTGCTGCCCGCAGGCCAGGGCGCCGCTCGCGGGGCCCTGCACCCAGGCCCCGTCACCGTCCACTGCCTGCAGGGTGACCTGCGTCTCGGACGCTTCGTGCACCTGCATCCGGATCAGGTTCATGGGTGGACTGCCGACGAAGCGGGCCGCGAACTCCGTCGAGGGCTCGTGCAGCACCTCGAGCGGCGGACCGACCTGCTCCACGCGCCCCCGGTTCATGATCATGACCCGGTCCGACATGGCCAGAGCCTCCTGCTGGTCATGGGTCACGTAGATCGTCGTCAGCCCGAGCCGGTTGTGGAGCCTGCGGATCTCCACCCGCATCTTCTCCCGCAGGAGCGTGTCGAGGTTGGACAGCGGCTCGTCCATCAGCAGGACACTTGGCCGACGGACCAGTGCCCGCCCCAGGGCGACGCGCTGGCGTTGCCCTCCCGACAGCTGCCTCGGCTTCCGGTCCAGCAGGTCGGCGATCTCGAGTATCGCCGCTATCTCGTCCACCTGGCGGTCGGCCTCTCTGCGAGGTACTTTGCGTACCCTCAGGCCGAACGCGACGTTCTCCCGTACGGTGAGATGCGGATAGAGGGCGTAGTTCTGGAACACCATACCGACATCTCTCGCGGCCGGTTCGGCACTGTTTGCGAGCTTCCCTCCTATACGTATGTCACCGGAATCGGCACGGTCGAGTCCCGCTACAATACGAAGAAGCGTCGATTTGCCACAGCCGGATGGCCCGAGAATCGTGAACAGCTCTCCGTCCCGGATCTCGACGGACACCTCGTCGACGGCGCGAAATGCTCCGTACCTTCTCACTACTTCCGCCAGTTCGACCGATGCCAAAGCCCTTTTTCCCTTCGCTTCGCGACCTCTCGGCGACACAAGGGGCCGCCGGCACCTACGAACCTACGCCCGAGGTCGATTAACGAGGGGCGAATCTGGTTACGCGCGACTTACAGGGAAGCAAACAATGGATGGTGTTATCGGGGATTTACTCAGTGATAGACATCGTTCACCCGCCGTCAACCTCGATGCGAAGCATTTTCAGCTGTCACTCAGGTACAGTACGACCCGGAACCTCACTCGATCGGTGCCGACCTCGCCGGCCGTCGGCCCCAGCGGCTCTCGCCACGATCCGGCGGGGGCCGTCATCGGCGCCAGTCCAGGCCGACGTCCACAGAGGGGGCGGAGTGGGTCAGCGCTCCCACCGCTATGAAGTCCACCCCGGTGGCAGCCACGTCCGCCACGTTGTGCAGCGTCACCCTTCCGGACGCTTCCGTCCTGGCGATCCCAGCGGCCAGCGCCACCGCCCGGCCGGTCTGCTCTGCGGTCATGTTGTCCAGCAGGACGAGGTCGCAGCCGACCGCCAGCGCCTCCTGCAGCTGTTCCAGGCTGTCGACTTCCACCTCCAACGGCAGGTCGGGGGATCCTGCCCGTGCCCGATCGACCGCTTCGGCGAGCGAACCGGCGAGAGCAATATGGTTGTCCTTGACCAGCAAAGCGTCGTAGAGACCCATCCGGTGGTTCGCTCCACCTCCGCAACGCACGGCGTACTTCTCCAGCTGGCGCAAGCCGGGGGTGGTCTTGCGGGTGTCCCGGACGACTGCCCCGCTGCCCTGGACCGCCCGGACGAACCGGTCCGTAAGGGTGGCGACTCCGGAGAGATGGCCCAGCATGTTCAGCATGGGACGCTCCGCAGCAAGGACGATCCTCGCCGATCCCTGCAGAGTGCAGAGCACGCTGCCCGGCCGTCCGACCCTGTCCCCGTCCCGGGCGTGAACGTCGAGACGCCAGCTCGGGCGCATGCCCAATCGGGCGGCCGCCGCGTGCAGCACGGGCTCCAAACCGGCCATCCCGCAGACCACCGCCTCTTCCCGGCATACGATCGCCACCTCGACGCCCACGTCACCAGCCCATGCGCTCGTCGGGTCGACGGTGGGCCGACCGTCGCCGGCAGGTGGCAGATCTTCGTCGACCGACGCCTGCGCCGCTGCATCGAACGCTGCGGCCGGTACGGAGACGCCTGCGGCGGCCGCGGTACGGCCTGGTTCCCCGTTCCCGCCGCTTCCGGCACCACTCATCCGGCGCGCCCGAGTGGAACGGTCTCGGTCGACCTCCCCGAAAGTGCGCCGGCGACAGTCGTCCCATCGGCTGTCCTGTCAGTTGTCCCATCGGCTGTCCGGTCGGCGACATCGGCCACTCCGTCGCTCTCGAAGCGCCAGCACAGCTGAGAGTCCCGCCACGAGGGGCCGTCCGGGTCCAGACCAATGCCGGGGTCGCAGACGACCGCGACTCGCTGGTGGGCAGCGGGCGAAGGCCGGACTTCGGGATGGTCGGACCTGTAATGGGCGCCCCGGGACTCCTCCCGTCTCGCCGCCGCGCCGGACATCACCCATGCCAGCTGGTACAGGTTCGCGGTCTCCCAGGCTCCAGGACCAGTCCCGTCCGAAGGGACCCCCATCCGGGCCTGGATGCCACGCTGCAATTCCTCCAGGCCTGCTCCACTGCGGACGACGCCGCAGTGGCGGGTCATGGCCGGACGCAGCCAGGCATCGGTGGCGTCGGGAACGACCGAGCGCGGGGCTGGCTGCCGGAGGCGACCGGTCGCTCCGCTGTGCCTGCCGACCACCAGATGGCGGACGGCTACCGGGCTGCCGACCGCCCTCGGCAAGCGGATGATCGCCTGGGCAGCCCTGCGACCGAACACCACCCCCTCCAGCAGGGAGTTGGACGCGAGCCGGTTTGCTCCGTGGACACCGGTCGAGGCGGCCTCGCCGACGGCGAACAGATTGCGGAGGGTGGTCGCCCCGGCAAGGTCGGTGCGGATGCCTCCGATCGTGTAGTGCGCGGCGGGGCTGACCGGGACCGGGGTCCGGGCCGGGTCGATGCCGAGCCGGCGGCAGTTCCGGACGAGGGTAGGAAAGCGGGTCGCCAGCGTCTCGGGGCCTAGGGAGGTGGCATCGAGGTAGAGGTGGCGCTGTGCGAGCTGGCTCATCCGGCGATGCAACACACGGGAGACGACGTCTCTGGGGGCCAGATCGCCCAGAGGGTGCTGGTCCGCCATGACCGCCGAACCGTCGGCGTCCACCAGCACCGCGCCTTCTCCGCGGACCGCCTCGGACACCAAGCGCCTCGGATCGTCGGCCGAGAACAGGGCGGTCGGATGGAACTGGACCATCTCGAGGTCCGACAGCTCGGCTCCGGCTCGCAGCGCAGCCGCCATGCCGTCCCCTGTGCAGCTGCGAGGAGCGGTGGTGCTGGCGAAGAGCCGCCCCGCTCCGCCGGTGGCGAGGACGACCGCGGTCGACAGCAGCAAGCGCAGCGATCCCCGCTCCGCGAGCAGCACTCCCCGGACAGCGCCATCCGGGTCGGTGAGCAGATCGAGAAGAAAGCCCTGGTGCCACGAGACTCCGGTGGCCACCGTGGTCGCTGCGAGCGCCTGCCAGATCCCGGCACCGGTAGCGTCTCCGCCTGCGTGGAGCACCCGCGGGCGCCGGTGGCCTCCCTCCAGGGTGAGATGGAACCCGCCGAGATCGCCGAGCGGCTCACCTCCAGAGCGCTGGGCCGGGCCGCCAGCTCGACCACCGCTCGGGGCACGTGAAGCGGTCCCGTTGCCCTCGACACCGCCGAGGTCGAAGCCCACCCCGCAGCCGACCAGGAAAGAGACTGCCTCCGCGGCGCCCTCGGTCAGCACCTCCACCGCCGCGGCGTCGCACAGGCCGGCACCGGCCGTCCGAGTGTCGGCGGCGTGCAGGCTCGGGTGGTCGTCCGGCCCTATGGCGGCGGCCATCCCACCCTGCGCCCAAGGGGTCGCTCCTTCCTGCGCGCTGCTGCGAGCAAGGTCGGAGCGGCTGGGCAACGGCGCCTTGGACACCACGGCGACCGAGCGGTGAGGTGCCAACATCACCGCCGTGGAGAGGCCGGCTATCCCCGAGCCGACTACCACCACGTCCACCTCGTGGATGGGCAGCACGGTCGGGTCCGCTTCGACCAGGCGCTCCGGGATCGGCGCTGGAGCTACGCCCGAGCAAGGCTTGGCCCGAGCGGTCAAGACCGGGACACTGCCGGAGCGGTCTGGCCGATCTCGATCATCCGCTGTACGGCCCGGGCCGCCCGCTTGGCCGTCTCCCGGTCGACGTCGATCTCGTGGCGACCGGTCCTCAGCGACTCGACCAGCGCCTGGGGCGTGATCATCTTCATGAAGTGGCAGACCGCCGAATCGTCGAGAGCCCTGAAGTCGCCGTCGGGGTTAGCCCGCCGGAGCTGGTGCAGGATGCCGGTCTCCGTCGCGACCAGGGCAGTCCCCCTACCGATCTCCCTGGCCCTTTCGACCATCGCACCGGTCGACAGCAGCCTTGCCCGATCGGCGGGAAGCTCGCCGCTGTCCACCAGGGACAGGGCAGCGGACGAGCAGCCGCACTCCGGATGGATCAGCAGTTCGGCATCGGGCTCCAGATCCATCCGGCGGCGCAGCCCGGCCGGGTCGATCCCTGCGTGCACGTGGCACTCCCCCATCCAGAGCTGGACGTTGCGGCCCGTCTCCCTGATCACGTGGCTGCCGAGAAAGAAGTCGGGCAGGAACAGGATGTCCCGGTCCTCCGGAAGGCTCCTGACGACCTCGACCGCATTGGCCGACGTGCAGCAGATGTCGGACTGGGCCTTCACTGCGGCCGACGTGTTGACGTAGGCGACGACCAGGCCGCCGGGATGCTCCGCACGCCACGACTCGACCTGTTCGGCGGTGACAGTATCGGCCAGCGAGCACCCCGCGCCCAGCACCGGAAGCAGGACTGTCCGCTCCGGAGCCAGGATCTTGGCCGTCTCCGCCATGAAGTGGACTCCGCAGAACACGATCGTCCGGGCATCGCTGGCCGCCGCAATCCGCGACAGCGCCAGCGAGTCCCCCACGTGGTCGGCCACGTCCTGGATCCACGGAAGCTGGTAGTTGTGGGCCAGGATGATCGCACCGTTTCGCTCCGCCAGGCTGCGGACCTCCTTCGACCAGGCCGTGAACTCGGCGGCGGAGCCCGCAGCGGCTCCTTCGTCCCTTCCTTCCCCCGGCCCTTCCCCCGGCGGGACGGCGGTGGCGCGCCGGACGCGGGGCCGGGGCAGCGACTGGGCGGGCGATGGGGCTCGGGGAGCCGCGGCGACGTCTCTGGCCGTCATGTTGCCTCCTTGACGAGGTGCAGGCCGTCCCCCGACCGCCGGCCCGACCAGTGTGCTCAAATTGAGTATACCTTAGCGGGCCAGACGCCTGCGGGGAAGACCGAGTCCGGGGGCAGGCCGCTCCAGCAGCACCTCTCTCCTGAACCGGAAGAGCTCGGCCGGGCGGCCGCCGGTGCGGGTCTCCACCTGGCCTGTCCGCTCCACCATTCGGCTCTGCTCCACCAGCCTGCGGAAGTTCTGCTTGTGCGTCCGCTCCCCGGCAAGAGCCTCGACGACTCTCTGCAGTTGGAGAAGCGTGAAGGAGTCGGGAAGGAGCTCGAACACGACCGGTCTGTAGGACAGCTTCCCTCTCATCCGTTCGAGCGCTGTGGCGGCTATTCGCCTGTGGTCGAGCACCATGGGGCGGCCGAAACCGCGGTCGGCGGCAGGGCTTCCGCCGGGTCGGACGGACGCTTGGCCGGCGAAGGTGCGGCCGGTCGCCACGTGCGACGGCCCACTGCCTGCGGACGGCCCGCTTGGGTCTCCCGGCAAGGCGGCCCCGCCTACGGACGGGGCTCCTGAGTCCCGAGCCGCCTCCTCGACCAGGTTCGACTCGTACAGCAGCTCGTAGCGGTCGAGAACCCGGTTGCGGTCCCACGGCGCGCCGTCGAGGCCGAACACGATCTGCGCGCGCTCCCTTCGACGGTCCGCGGAAACCGACCCCCCGCCGGTGCGGCCACCCCCTTCGGCGGGGGCTGCAGGATGGGGGTGATCGGCCCAGTGCCGCAGTGCGGGATGGATTGAATGCTCCAAGAGCTGCGGGGGGCCGCCCCGCCAATCCTCCCAGGGAAAGAAGTCGTACAGGCGGCTCCACCGAGGTGCGGCTGCACCGTTCGGCTCCGACTGCCGGGTCAGCGCAAGATATGCGACCGACAGTGCTCTGGCACCGGACGGCCCAGCACGGTCACGATCGCCGAACGTGTACAGCTGCTCTATGTAGCCGAGCCGCAGGCCGGTCTGCTGGGTCACCCAACGTCGCAGCCCTCGGTCCAGAGTGCGGTCCTCGTCGGGGTCCAGGGGGCCGAACGGCAGCCCTTCTGCGGGGCCGCAGTT
>JAJYPS010000092.1 GCA_021795215.1 Actinomycetes bacterium | reverse complement strand
AACCGAAATCAGCGCCACGCGCGGACGCGGGCAGGATCCAATCGTTCCCGACCGTTTCCACAATACCGGCGTGAAGAGGCTGGGATAGCTCCCATGACAACAGCCCAATAGCACTTCACTGAGCAGTGGCCCACGCGACAAGATCACGATTTGATTGTAACCAACGTCGATCCCACCCGGTCAATCGAACACCTCTGAAGAACCACCCCGCTCGTCGGCCCCGCGACGGGTGCCAGGGATCGCTTTATGGCATGGTCCGGTACCCATTCCGCGGCCTTTCCGGCGGGACGGTGCCGAGAACTCCCCCGGTTCGGTCCTCGTCTCTAATCCCTCAGCCACAGGCCTCGAGCATTGCTGCGAAATCGCCGGCGGGTACTGCGGGGCTGACCAGCCAGCCTTGGCCGAGAGCGCAGCCGAAACCGGCCAGCACGTCCAGCTCCTCCTGCAGCTCGATGCCCTCCGCCACGACTTCCAGGTCCAGAACCTGCGCCAGTTGCACGATGGACCGGAGGAGCCCGTGGCGCCGGGGGCCGGCCCGGTGAATGTCTGCGACGAACGAGCGGTCGAGCTTGATCTCGTCCACCGGAAGCGCTTCTAAGTAGCTGAGCGACGAATAGCCGGTGCCGAAGTCGTCGATCGACAGCTTTACACCGATGCTCTTCAGCTGTCGCAGTCTTTCCGTAGCGACATCGGCACCGGCGACCAGCACCGACTCGGTCAGCTCGATGACAAGGCGGGATGGGTCGAGGCCGCTCCGGAGCAGGGTGTCGAGAACCTGACGAATGAACAACGGGTGCATCAGCTCCGACCCGGAGACGTTGACATGCACGAGCACGCTGCCCGCAGGCGAGGCTTGCGGCCATCCGGCGGCACTGGCGCAAGCCTGCTCCATGACCCACCGATCGAGCTGCCCCACCAGACCCGCCTTCTCCGCAAGGGGAATGAACCGGTCGGGGGGTATGGCTCCACGCTCGGGATGCTGCCAACGGACCAAGCTCTCGGTTGCGACACACCGCCGGTCCGACAGGCGGAAGATGGGCTGGTAAGCGACGGTGAGCTGCCCTTGGTCCAGCGCATGACGAAGCTGGTCCACCAGTTCGACGCGTTCGTTGAGCTCCTCCCGCATGGCAGGTTTGAACGACTCGACGGCCGAACCTCGATCGATCTTCGCCTCGCCCATCGCCATATCGGCCTCACGCAGCAGCTCCTTCGCTCGCCGGAGAGGGCTGAGCCCGGGCGGGCAGGCACAGTCGTCACCAGCACCCTTGCCGGCACCGTTCTGACCGTGGAACGACGTGACTCCCGCGAGCGCCGCCAGCCGGCGCGGCCGTCCGCCGAGCTCGAAGGGTCTCTG
Organism: Actinomycetes bacterium; assembly: GCA_021795215.1. Lineage (GTDB taxonomy): Bacteria > Actinomycetota > Acidimicrobiia > Acidimicrobiales > JAKAOS01 > JAJYPS01. The sequence continues at coordinate 8,556 of JAJYPS010000092.1, read as the reverse complement.
CAGGTGGCTGACGAGTTCGAGCGCGGCACCGACGGCTTGCCCTGGCTCTACTCCGCCAAGCAGGACGGCGAAGTCGTCCCCACCGAGGCGGCCCACGATGCCCGTGGGCCGAGCCGCCTCGAGCAGTCGCCGGGAGACCTCCACCAGCACCTGGTCGCCCGCCCGCTCGCCAATCGTGTCGTTTATCGCCTTGAGCCCGGTGACGTCCAAGATGGCGAGGCCGAACGAAGAGCCTTTGCAGATCGCTTCGGAAAGGATCTCGAGGAATCGGGGCCGATTGGGCAGTCCCGTCAGAGGGTCGCAGAAAGCCTGGGCCTGGAGCCGCTCCTCCATGCGCCTCTGCTCGGTCACGTCGACCCCGGCCATGACCACGCCCTCGACGCTGCCGTCCTGTCCGCGGATGGGTCCGCATGTGACCGACAGGCGAAGGGCGGAGCCGTCCCGCCGCAGCCGCGCGAACTCAGCCGGACCGGCACTGCGCCCGGCGGACACCTGCGCCAGCATCGTCGCCAGAGCAGACCGGTCACCCTCGTCCACGACGGTCGGCAAGGGCGACCCCGCCACCTCGTCGCTGGTCCAACCGAATGCCGCCTCGGCGGCAGCATTCCAGTAGACGACGTTGCCCGACAGGTCCAGTTCTGCCATGGGCATGGGCGAGTTGTCCAGCGTGGCTCTGAGACGGTCCCTCTCGTGGCGAATCTGCTGCTGGAGGGCGTGCTGGGCAGTGAGGTCGACGGTCTGGCTGAAATAGCCGACCGGACGGCCCAGCGGGTCGTGCAGAAGTGTCGTGACCACTTCCGCATGGACGATGCTGCCGTCCGGGCGGAGGTAACGCTTGCGTATCCGGATCGCGCCACCACCGTGCCCACTCCGAGGTGCGCCGAGAGGCCCCTCGGCAGCAGGACCAAGAGCGGGCACCATGAACCTGCTGCCCGCAGAGAGGTCGTCTGGGTGGGTCAGCTCCTGGAAGCTGCGGCCTACCAAGCCAACGGCCGGCCGGCCGAGAAGATCGCACAGTGCAGGGTTCACCTTGGCCCAGCGGCCGTCCAGGCTGACGAACGCCATTGCGGTGGCAGCCTGGTCGAACGCGACAGACAGGTCGAACCCCGCAACGCTCTCCCATGATCCCCGAACGACTTCGAAAGCGTCAGTGGTCACCGTTACCCCAGAGGCACACATTCGATCACCTGGAAAGGATCGGCAGTCAGGACCGACGAGTTCAGTGAACTCTGGATGTCGGGCGATCGACGCCGCCCCGCTCGTCCGGGGCGGCGGCCGGGAAGTTCCGCATGGCCGGAGCCCCGTGGCCTGGACAGGGCAGGTAGCATCGCCCACGACGGGCTGTGGCGCAGTTTGGTAGCGCGCTTGACTGGGGGTCAAGAGGTCCCGGGTTCAAGTCCCGGCAGCCCGACCATATTCCTCGACTCCGGATCGCGGTGCCTCTGCCCTCTCCCGGCTTTGCCGTGCGGCGCCGGCCCCGAGCGGCCCGGCCGGGACTTCCCAGCAGCGATTGCCGGCCCACCCACCGCACCCGGATCACTTCGGCCGCTGCCGCCCGGAACCGATGCCCTTGACACGGCTCCGTCCGCCGCTGCCCCCGTAGCCCACCCTCTGGCACGGTGCCCTCACCGCAACGTGAGCAAGCGGACAACTGGCCCTGTCTAACTCCTGGCGGAAGCCGGGCGACTCCTGCTGCCCCTCGAGCCGATCGCCGTCGCGACTTGTGCCATCAACCTCCAACCCAGAAGCTCCAGTGCCAGGAACAGCGAGGCAACCACGACGAACGCCCCGTCGAAACCTTGCCCCGCAAGGCCCCTTATCAGCATTCCCACCACCACCGTCGACAACCAGACCAAGACCCCGGTCGGCCATAGCCGGGTCACGTTCCGTCCCCGGGCCAGCGCCCATCCCACAACCGTACCGGCGAGGAACGGACCGGCCACGGAAGCCATCCCGCCGACCGTTATCCCGTGGGCATGCACAGAAAGGCCGATGGCGACGAACACCAGCACCGCTACGACGTCCACCACTGCTGCGATCGCCTTCGACACCGCCTCCGATACTAACGACCGCTCGGCTGGCCCACAACGAGGCGATCCCCGCTGCCCTCAGGAGCGGGGCATGGCCGACCCTTCCGTCTTTCGCCCTTCTTTGAGCCGCCCATCGGCCAGCCCCTCTGTCGAGCCGCCAGCGGCGAGCGCCCCAGGCCCTTGCCGGCTTGGACACGGAGGCCTAGGCTCGGCAAGCCACATCGCCAACTCCACGGAGGGTCACAGGTGCGTACGCCGGTTCGGTTCCAACGCCTGGCTCTGGCAGAACGGCGGCCACGGTCTGCTGCCAGCAGCGGCGACGGCCGGAGGTCCGGTGCCTCGAGCGCTGCGGTGCTGGGTGCCTGCGGGGCCGCCTTTGCTCTGCTGCTGCTCGGAGCTCAGCCGGTCGTATCCCTCGCCGGAGCGGCTCCGTCCGCCGCCGGCCACTCGCCGTCTGGGTGCTGGATGTCCTTGTCCCCCACGTCCGGCCCGGCAGGCACGGTGGTGTCCATCACGGGCAGCACGGCGACGTGTGGCGCCGGCGCCGGCGGAGGCATGCTCTCCTACAGTGCGGAACAGGCGCTGGCGTTGGTGCACGGCCTGCCCACGGCCGGCCCGTTCCACTACTACTACCGCCTCCCCACTTCGATGCCGTCCGGGTCCGTGGCTGCAGCAGCAATGCAGGGCGAGGGAGGTGGCCCGGTATCTCCCGGACCGACGTCGTTCGTCGCAGTCCAAGGTGCCGAGTTCAGAGGGACGTTCACGGTCACGGCCAATCCGGTCCCCTGGGCCGACTACGTGTCGATATCCGCCACAGCCGGCGGGCCCTCCAGCCAGGCGTACTACTTGCTGACGCGGTCGGGGGGCTGGGTGGACTTTCCACCTCCGGGCGCCGGAACGGTCGGCGGCCTCCGTCTTCCCGCACCGGTGGTCGGCTCGGCGTTGGCTCCTTCAGCCACCGGCTATTGGGACGTGACGTCCAAGGGGAACGTGTTCAATCTCGGCACGCCGTGGTACGGGTCGACCGGCGCCGTGCGACGTCGGTCGCCGGTGGTGGGCATGGCCGCCACGCCGGACGGCAAGGGCTACTGGCTGGTCACCGCGGCCGGCAACGTGTTCAACTTCGGCGACGCCGGCTGGTACGGGTCCAAGGGCACCGTCAAGCTGGGTTCGCCGGTGGTGGGCATGGCCGCCACGCCGGACGGGAAGGGCTACTGGCTGGTCACTGCTGCCGGCAACGTGTTCAACTTCGGCGACGCGGTCTGGTACGGGTCGGCCAGTGTCGGCCCGCAGCACTTCCCCGCCGTCGGTATGGCGGCGGGACCAGGCGGGAAGGGCTACTGGCTGGCGTTCTCGGACGGAGGCGTGTTCACTTACGGCAACATCCCCTTCGAGGGCTCCGGACGGTGTGCACCGAGATCACCCGGCTGCTGAGGCGACCCCGGCGGGCCGCCCCCCTTGGCGCTGGAGCCGAGACCCCCGGTCCTGCTGCCCTGGTGCGGAGGGCTGGCGGATGCCGGCGTCGCCAGGACCAGACCGTCAGCCTCCCCGCACTACCACGACCGGGGAGGTCGAGTGTGCCACACAGTGCCGGCTGACCGATCCGAGCAGCATCCCTCCGAAGCCTCCATGACCCCTGTGGCCCACCACGAGAAGGTCCGCCCCTTTCGCTTGCCTTGTAAGGACCGAGGCAGGATGGCCCTCCATCACCGATAGCTCCACCGTGCTGAGCCGATCTTCTCCCAGCACTTCGGCGACTGTGTGCTCCAGCATCCGCTTGGACTCACCTTCCGGGTCGAACTCGGCAGGATAGGACGCGACCACGCCGTAGTTCGGCGGGAACACCCACGAATGGACCAGCTTCAGCTTTGCCCCGGTCAGACCGGCCTGCCGGTCCGCCCACCGGAGAGCCTCCTTGGAGCCCTCCGACCCGTCCACCCCTACCACGATGAACCCCCCGTGAGGACCTGCCGAGTCGAGCACGGCAACCACCTCCTTCGGGCCTGCGCCCCGGGAGGACACCGTGCCCTGGCGGTCCGACCAGGCTCTTCTGCTGCCTCTATCCTACCGCTTTTGCAGCGTCGAACCGAAGAAAAAAGAGGCTCTCACTCGGCTCGGACCTCCGGTCGGCCGATCGGCGTGGCTGCGGCACCGGCCGCTCTCCACACCCAGCGAGGGAGTTGCTCGTCGTGCCGTTCGGGCAAGGCGGCAGCTCGTCCGTGGCCGATCTGTCAGCGCCCGCCGCTGCGCCTTCAGGCGGCCGACGGACGGCGCTGGTCGCTCCTCAGCCACTCCGACATCTGGCGCCGCCCTTCCTCCACGTCCTCAGCCCAGCGCCGACTGGCCACCGCCACCACCGTGACGCCCGCCGCAACGGCAAGCGCTGTAAGAGCTATCAGCAAGGCAAGTGCGTAGGCAGTCATATCGGTCGGGCAACCGGTTGTCGCTTCCGATCACCCTCGCCTCCCTTCGCTCTCCATTCTGCCCCCTTCCGGTTAGAAGCCGGGAAAGCGAGTGCTGCTTGTCGGTTATTCCTTCGTTACGGCACGCATAAGCCCAGCGAAAGGGCACTTTCCAGGGCCCAACCGCTGCTCGCGGACGTTCAGTCCCGTGGGTGTCGCCGGACCGTCGGCAGGTCCAGCCACCCTCGGTCCCGAGCGATACGCACGGCGTCGGCGCGATTTCGGGCCCCCAGCTTGCCGATCGCCACCGAAAGATAGTTCTTGACTGTGCCGGTGGACAGGTGCAGAGCCCGGGCGATGTCGGCGACGGTGGCCTCCGCTCGGGCCGCCGTGAGAACGTCCATCTCCCTGGGGGTCAGCGGGTTCTCCCCGGCGGTCAACGCAGCCAGGGCCAGCTCCGGGTCGACGACCGTGTGCCCGCCCAGCGTGCGGCGGATGGCGGATGCCAGCTCACCCGCCGGCCGGTCCTTCAGCAGATAGCCGGACGCCCCGGCGTCCATGGCTCTGCGCAGGAACCCCGGACGTCCGAAAGCCGTCAGGATGACCACCTTCACGGCCGGCAGCTCTCTACGCAGGGCGGCCGCTGCGGCGAGGCCGTCGCCGCCTGGCATCTCGATGTCCAGCAACGCCACCTCCGGACGGCTCTCGAGCGCCGCCGTCAGCACATCCGCCCCGCTCGACACCTGGGCCACCACCTGCAGATCGTCTTCCATCGACAGCAGCGTGGCGAGGGCCTCTCGCATCATCACCTGATCCTCGGCAAGCAGCAGCCGGATCACCGGATCGTCCCCGTCACGGCAGCACCCCGTCACGCAGCGCCTGGATCACGCAGCGCCCGGATCACGACGAGACCGACGTCGTTTGCGAGCCGGCGGTGAGCTGCTGGGCGGTCCAGCCTGGGGGGAGAGGGACCGAGGCCGAGAGCCGAAAGCCGCCGCTGCTGCTGCTGCTGCTGTTGTTGTTGTTGCTGTTGCTGCTGTCGCCTGGCGCGGCCTGGACCGTGCCTCCGGCGGCACGGAGCCGCTCGGACAGGCCGCGCAGTCCGTTGCCGGCGAGATGGGAGTCGGCCCGCGGGTCGCCGGGTCCGACGCCGTCGTCGGTGACCGTGAGCACGGCGGCGGTCGCACTGACGTCGAGCGACACCGTGCACGTGGACGCCTTGCTGTGGCGGACGACGTTGGTTACGGCCTCCCGGAGTGCCCAGGCGAGGACGGACTCGGCAGTGGTGGGGAGGCATGGCTGCCGGATCGCCTGTCGCATATGGATGCCGGCCGCAGCGAGAGCCCGGCTCGCCGATTCCAGCTCGGACTTCAACGTCGGGCGGCGATAGCCGCTCACCGCTTCGCGGACCTCCTGGAGCGCCTGCTGGGTGATCCGTTCGACGTCGCCGATCTCCTTGGCCGCCCGTTGGGGCTGGTCGGCCAGCAGGCGGCAAGCGACCTGGCTCTTGAGCGCGATGACAGACAGCGAATGGCCCAGCAGCTCGTGCAGGTCCCGGGCGAAGCGCAGTCGCTCCTCGGCCACGGCCGCGGCGGCGTGGTCGGCCTGAGCCTGGCGCAGAGCGTCATTGGCGGCGACCAGCCGGACGACACCGTAGATGCCGGCTCCGACGCCGACCACAACCAGGGCGGCTGACGCCAGTGCCGGACCCCCGAGACCGCCCGCGGCTCCGGCAGCCAGGGCGATTCCGGTGACGAACGCTATGGGCCAGGGTCGACCGCGGGCAGCGGTGACCGCCGGCCAAAGGCAGTAGACGTAGGAGTAGGCCCAGTCCGGTCCGTCGTAGAAGATCAGGAACGTGACCGCACCGGCGAGCACGAAAGCGACCGCCAGGACCGATCGGCGGTCCATGCCGGAGCGTGTGGCGTCGGGCAGGGCGGCGTAGGCGACGTACACAACGCAGAACAGAGCGGCGGTGGCGACGACGACGGCAAGATGGAGCGACGTGACGTGAGACGCTCCGTAGGTGGCGGACAGCGGATAGGCGACGAAGGCGAGCCAGACGGCCACCGACAACCTGGCCCACAGCGGGCGTCCGGCGGTGGGCGGCGGGGACGGAGAGACTTCGGGCACGTCGGTCAATCTAAGAAACCCGACCTGGCCTGCGCCGCGTGCGGCGCCCGATGTACGAAACCCGACCGAGGCCGTGCCGCGTGCGGCGCCCGACTGCCCGTTCCGCTGGGACCGAACCTGCCGCGAAGATCGACGCCGGCAATGGTGGCCACCAAACAAGTGTGCCCGAAGTGTGGCACCGGGAAGAACGGCCGCTCGAAGTACAGGAGCTCCACCCGTGTCCCGTGTCCACCCGGGCCGTGTCCTGTGTCCCGTGTTCCGTGTCCACTCGGCCCGTGGCCATGTCAACCTCGGCCGGTGTCTCTGCGGAAGCCCCATATCGCTCCCCCTGTGAAGAGGGCCAGCCACACGACCAGGTTGCCGACCCATGCCCAGTGAAACGGTCCGCCGACGAGGGGATAGTGGACCAGCTGGTTGAGGCCGTAGAGGGGGGTGAACTTGGCAGCGGTCTGCAAGGCAGGAGAGAACTGGTTGAGGGGGATGAACAGTCCCCCGCCGAAGGAGAAGAGCATCAGCACGAAGCCGATGATCTGCATCAGGTTCTCGGAGGGCAGCAGGTATCCCACGAAGAGGCCGAAGGCGGCGAAGAGCAGCGAGCCGATCCAGACACATGCTGCGGTGACGACCCACAGGTAGGCGGGCATGGACGGCCTTCCGACGGCAAGCCCGGTGGCGTAGACGACGAGCACGGAGGCGAGCCCCAGGACGAGGGCGGTCAGCATCTTGATGGCTATGTAGGCGACAGGGGACAGCGGGGTGATGCGCAGCTGGCGGCTCCAGCCCAATGCGCGCTCGACGGAGACCATCGCTCCCCCGCTGGTGGTGGCGAGAACGGCGCCGTACAGGGCCATGGAGACCATGATGAACGCAGAAGCGTTTCCCTGGCCGGCTCTCTGGTTCGCATATGCGTTGTTGAGCCCGAAGATCAAGAAGAAGATCACCGGAGAGATCAGTGAGAAGAACATCGAGCGGCGGTTCCTGAGCAGACGCCGGACCTCGATGCGGAGGACCGCCAAGCTGAAGCCTCCCATCGGGGGCGTCCTGCGGTGTGCGATGGCGGTCGGATGAGTGGATGTCACAGGGCTGCTCCTGTCGTGCGGTGCTGACCGGGGTCGTCAGTGGTAAGTGCGATGAACGCGTCCTCCAGCGCCTGGGCGGTGATCTCCAGGTCACGGGCGGCGGTGTGGTTGAGCAGGTGCCGGGCGACCGCGTCGGTGTCGGAGGAGTGGATGAGCACCGTGTCTCCGCGTAGCTCGACGCTGTCGGCACCGGGAATGGCCCGCAGGGCCGCCTCGTCCGCCGGCGGCAGGGTGGCCCGCAGGGTGCGGCCCGCAGCGAGGCTCTTCACCTGGGCGGTGGTGCCGTCGGCCACGATCTCGCCCCTGCGGATGAGCACGATCCGATCGGCGTAGGCGTCCGCCTCCTCCAAGTAGTGGGTGGCGAACAGGATGGTGCGGCCCTCGGAGGCGTCGTGGCGGATGTCCCGCCAGAATTCCCGCCTGCCCTCCACGTCCATGCCCTGGGTGGGCTCGTCCAGGATCAGCAGCTCGGGGTCGGGCAGCAGAGCCATGGCGAAGCGCAGCCGCTGCTGCTCGCCGCCTGAGCACTTGCCCACTCTGCGCCCGGCGATGGGGGCGATCCCTGCCCGCTGCATCACTTCGGCGACCGGCCGGCTGTCGGCGAACAGGTTGGCGGTGTAGCGGACCGGCGGCGACGGTGAGGTCCTTGAGAAGCCCGCCGCTCTGCAACACCGCCGACACGAGGCCCCTCGCTACGGCGTGCCGGGGCGTCATGCCGAAGACGGCCACACTGCCGGAGGTGGGTGCCGACAGGCCCAGCACCATGTCGATGGTGGACGTCTTGCCCGCCCCGTTGGGACCGAGGAAGGCGACCACCTCGCCGGATGGGATGCGTAGGTCGATTCCCCGCACTGCGTGGACGTGGCGGAAGCGCTTGGCGACGCCTCGCAGGTCGACGGCGTAGGACGAGCC
>JAJYPS010000013.1 GCA_021795215.1 Actinomycetes bacterium | reverse complement strand
GTACTTCGACGGAGCGAACCTGAACGCGCTGGTGGGCTTCGTGCGCCCCGGCGAGATAGGCGCGGACGTGGCGCATTTCAACCTGCACAAGACGTTCTGCATACCCCACGGCGGCGGCGGCCCCGGCGTCGGACCCATCGGAGTAGCGGCACACCTGGCGCCCTATCTACCGACCAGTTCCATCGTGCCCGAGGCGGGTCCGGCACCGGGGATGGGGTCCGTCGCCTCCGCCCCATGGGGCTCGCCGGGCGTCCTGCCCATCTCCTGGGCCTACGTGAGGATGATGGGACCTGACGGCCTGGTGGCCGCCACCGCCTCGGCGGTACTCGCCGCCAACTACGTCGCCAAGCGTCTCGACAGCTACTTCCCGGTCCTGTACACCGGCAACAGGGGCACTGTGGCGCACGAGTGCATCCTGGACCTGCGGCCGTCCACCGCCCGCAGCGGCGTCACCGCGGAGGACGTCGCGAAGAGACTGATGGACTACGGCTTCCACGCTCCGACGATGTCCTGGCCCGTGCCCGGCACCCTGATGGTCGAACCCACCGAGTCGGAGCCGAAGGAGGAGCTGGACCGCTTCTGCGAGGCGATGATCTCCGTAGCCGGCGAGATAGAAGACGCTTCGCGGACAGGAGTGGACAACAGCCCGCTCAGGTTTGCTCCCCACACGGGCCGGGCGGTGACGGCAGACCAGTGGGACCGTCCCTACTCCCGAACCGACGCAGCGTTCCCGGCGGCACGGGGCGCGGGCGTGAAGTACTGGCCTCCGGTGGCCCGAGTCGACAACGCTCAGGGCGACCGGCAGCTGGTCTGCAGCTGCCCGCCCCTCGAGTCCTATCTGTCGTCCGACTCCCCTGCATGAACCAGGGTGCACGCCGGCGTGAGCGCCCGGCAGCGAGTCCGCCCCCGGCAGCGAGTCGGCCCCCGACGCGGACGATCCCCGGTCGGTGCCGGGGATCGCTCTGCTCGCTCGGGGGGGAGGACTCGAACCCCCAATAACAGGGCCAGAACCTGTCGTGTTGCCGATTACACCACCCCCGAAGGGATGCTCCACAATAGCGGTTGGCGGTCACCGCAGCGCAATTGCGACCGAAGCCCCGTAGAGCACCACCAACAGGATCCCCTCCCCGCGGCGCAGGCGCCTGCCGGTGACGAAGAACAGCGACACGGTCGCCATCGCGAGCACGGTCACCAGTAGTGGCAGGCCGGTAGTGGAAGGCGGGAGCCGTTGGGGATGGACCACAGTCGCCACCCCTGCCACTCCCAGGCTGTTGAGCATGTTGGACCCCAGCACGTTCCCTACGACGAGGTCGGTGTGGCCCCTCCGGCACGCCTGCACCGCCGTCACCAGCTCCGGCAGCGACGTACCGAGCCCGACGACCACGATGCCCACCGGACCGATGGGCAGGCCCGACCGCGCTGCCACCCCCAGGGCTCCCCACACCAGCATCTCCGCTCCCGCGAGGGTGCCGACCAGGCCCCCGGCAGCGCGGAGGGCGGCGGCAGGAGCGCCCGGCGACTTGGCGCCGTCACCGGGCCCTGTCTCGTCGTGCAGGGGCACTTGGGGCTCCTCTCTCGACTGGACCAGGAGCAGAACCGCCGCTATCGCCATGGCCACCAGGAGTCCTATTCCCGACCAGCGACTCATGCCGCTCCGAGCCGCCAGGGCGAAGAGCGCCACCGCCGCCGCCGCCATCGGAGCCTCCCGGCGCAGCACCCGCCGGCTCACCGCCGGAGCAGCGAGGATGCCGGTCACGCCGACCACCAGGGTCGCATTGGCCGTATCCGAGCCGATGACGCTGCCGATCGCCAGGCTGAGCGAGCCCTGTGCCGAAGCCAGGACGGAGCTGACCAGTTCCGGCAGACTGGTCCCGAAACCGATCACGACCGTCCCGACGACGACCGGGGGCAACCTCATCGCGGTGGCCAGGCGTGCCGCTCCCACGACGAAGGCGTCGGCGGAGATGGCGAGCAGGAGCAGGCCTCCGACGAGCGCCGCGAGATGGAGCATGACTAGTACGGAGAAGTTAATGGACATGCCGGCCGCCACGCACCGGGCACTTCGCCGCTACGGTGAGGGCAAGCCGCACACTGTTGCCGAGGGCCCGCACTGCAGAAGGAGCCCGGATGTCAGATCCTCATCAGAACACCACCGGGTGGGAGCCCCACGAGCATCGGCCTCTCGACCACGACCATCACCACGTGCACGTGACCCACAACATGGACGGGTTCGGCGGCGGGGTGGTCCACTTGCACTACGAGCACAACCACTCTCACAGTCACTCGGCTCTCGTCCACTCCCACCATCCGCACCACGACTTCGATGCTGAGCACGTGTTCGAGGGCCACGAGCACTCACACGACTGAAGCGATCCTGGCACTCACACGACCGAGCACTCACACGACCGAGCACTCACACGACCGAGCACTCACACGACCGAAGCGACGTTGCTTTCCGTTCCCCCCGCCCGCAAGGCGCGCATGGTCGGGGAAGTGCGCCGTACGACCTGCCACGGTAGGAGTTGGATCACGCTCGTGTAAGGCGCACCTCTGCGTGCAAGGATCCACGACTCGATGAAGCTCTCGTCCGTCGCCAAGGATCTCTTGTGCGGCTGTGAGCCGGGGCCGAGGTCGAACACCGTGTCGCCCGCCGCCCAGGCGTACTCGACGGAAGCGAGCATCGTCTGCATGCCCGGTTGGTAGCGTGCGGCGGAGGCTTCGAAGCCGCCCAACCATCCGGACGACACTTTGCCCGTCGACAAGGTCATGTCGGCACTGACCAGCTGCCCGTCGAGCTCGAGCACGCTCAGGCGTAACCTTCGAGAACCGTCGAGCCGCCGGCTGACCTCCCTCAGCATGTCCGCCAGGCGGGGGTGGATCGCGCCCGAGCCTCCGCGATCATCCCAGCGCCTGGAGTGCAGCTCCAAGAACGGTTCGATGCGGACGTCGACGTCGCGGGCAGCGGTCAGCGTTGCGAGCGTGTAGCCGTCCTCCAGGCACCGCCTTCGCTTTCGCATCAACTCCCGGCGAATGCTCGTTCGCCTCCTCTCCAGCCAGGACGAATAGGTAGAGGCTCGCATGTCGATCACAGGCACTCGGATGCGTGCAAGGCGTTCGATCGAAAGCCGACTTCCGTGGTAGCTCTCCCGCAGTCCGACGGAGATCGGCGTACTCGCCGGCACTCCTTCCATTCGGATCATGTCCATCTCCCATCTGCGGTGTGCCAGTATCCTTCCCGCAGCTCTGTAGACGGCAGCCTCCTTGCCTCGCGTGACCACCACGCTCGAGCCCACCGACGTCGGTGGCCCCGCCAATGCATAGGAGCCGATACCCCTGGAGCTCCTCTGCCAGCAGAACGGTAAAATGCCAAGCAGATTATTTCCGTCTCTGACTACAATTACGCGGGGATGGCTTCCTGACAAAGGTGGATTACGGAGCCAGGCAATTATCCATGCCGGTGCCGAGAATGGACTGCCGTGGTCGGTGACCAGATGATCCCACGCCTCGTACAGTGGCTCGAGGTCGTCTGGGTCGTCGATCACCTCGGCGTCGAGCACCGACCGAGCGTAGCCGCTGGCTGTACAGCCGAGGTGTCATCGGAATGGGCAGAAGGAGCAGCCGAACACCCTACAGCGGCCCGTTTGCGTGCTTGCGGGGACGAAGTCGCTCTCGTTTCCTGACCAGCACTGCAAGTCCAGACGAGATGCTGGCTCGCGTGTCCGCCGGATCGATCACTTCGTCCACCAGTCCCCGCTCTGCGGCGGTCCACGGGGTGAGCAGCGTTCGGCGGTAGTCCGCCTCCGCCGCCGCACGGGTCTCGGAGTCGGAGCGTCTGTGGAGGATCTGCACGGCGCCCTGCGCCCCCATTACCGCTATCTCGGCCGTCGGCCATGCGAGGGTGAGATCGCTGCCCATTGCTTTGGAGTCCATGACTATGTAGGCCCCTCCATATGCTTTACGGAGCACGAGTGAGATGCGCGGTGTGGTCGCCTCGGCATAGGCGAATGCCAGCTCAGCACCGTGACGGATCATCCCTCGCCACTCCAGGTCCTTTCCGGGAAGGAAGCCCGGCGTGTCGACCAGGGTCAGGATCGGCAGGTTGAACGAGTCGCACATGGCGACGAAGCGAGCGCCTTTCTGAGAGGCGGCTATGTCCAACGTTCCCGCCAGGGCGCTGGGCTGGTTGGCCACGATGCCGACGGGGTGGCCGCCGACCCGCGCCAGCGCGGTCACCAGATGAGGGGCCCACTTCGGACGTAGCTCCAACGTGGCGCCGTCGTCCACGATCGAGCTGACGACCTTTCGCACGTCGTACGACCCGGTGGCACTGGCCGGCAGGACTTGTCGCAGTTCCGGGGTCGGTCGGTCGACCGGATCGTGGCAGGTGCCGATCGGCGGCGGCTCGTCGGAGTGGGCGGGAAGGTAGGAGAAGACCGACCCGATGGTCTCCACGGCGTCTTCCTCCGACCGTGCGTCGATCGCCGCCACTCCCGTGAGCCGGCTGTGAACCCCACAGCCGCCCAGGTCGACCGGCGCCACGTGGCGAGCGGTCAACTCGGCGACTGCTTGGGGCCCGGACACGTACGCCGTCGCGTCGGGAGACATGACGACCAAGTCGGCCAGGCCCAGCAGCAGCGCCGGACCTGCCAGGGTCGGCCCTGCTACCGAGAGCGCTATCGGCACGACTCCGGAGCAGTTGGCCAGTGACCTGGCGGCGCGGCCCCAGCCGTGCAGCGACGCCACGCCGTCCGCCATGTCGGAGCCCGACGTCGAGATCACGCCGACGAAAGGCAGCCGGGCTGCCGCGGCGTGGTTTGCTGCCGCAGCCACGGCCTCACCGGCAGCAGCCGTCAGCGAGTCCCGACCGGTGGGCTCGCTTCGTACGACCACCGCCGGGCGCCCGCCCACTTGCTCCACTCCAGCGGAGATACGCCCTGGAGCTCCCCTCAGATTGGCTGACGGGGCGTCGCTTCTCGCCATCGGACCTCTTGGAACAGGATCAGCGGCCGGATGACGGGGCGCGGCCGATGCATCCGGCACCGGTGTGGCGCGGCGTGCTCACCGGTTGCCCGAGGCAGCAGCCGGCTTGCGCTCGCGGGAGCGCAGCCGGTTTCGCTGGCTCTGGTCGAGAACTGTCTTGCGCACTCGCACGGCCGAGGGCGTCACCTCGACCATCTCGTCTTCGTCGATCATCTCCAGCGCCGACTCCAGAGTCAGCCGCTGCGGCGGCCGGAGCCGCACGAGCTCCTCGGCCGTCGACGAGCGGACGTTGGTCAGCTTGCGCTCCCTGGCCGGGTTCACGTCCATGTCGTCCGGACGGCTGTTCTCTCCGATGACCATCCCTGCGTACACCGATTCCCCTGGCCCGACGAAAAGGGTGCCCCGCGGCTCGAGGCCCAGCAGAGCGTACGTGGTCGTCTTGCCCTCCCTGTCCGCTATCAGGCTCCCTCCCCGCTTCGACGGCATCTCCCCGGCCCACGGCTGCCAACTGTCGAACGCGTGGTGCAGGATCGCCGTTCCCCGGGTCTGAGTCATCACCTCGCTGCGGATGCCCACCAGGCCCCGGGCAGGCACGACCCACTCCATCCTCACCCAACCCGACGCCGAGTGGTCCACCTTCTCGTACCGCCCCCGGCGCTCGGACAGCAGCTGGGTCAAAGTGCCCAGGTGCTCCTCGGGCACGTCCACCTCCAGTCGCTCGACCGGCTCGTGCAGCACACCGTCGATCGTCCGGGTGAGCACCTGGGGCTTGCCCACCGACAGCTCGAAGCCCTCCCTCCGCATCAGCTCCACCAGCACTGCCAGCGCCAGCTCCCCCCGGCCCTGAACCTCCCAGGTGTCCGGTCGGTCGGTCGGCTCCACCCGGATCGACACGTTGCCCACCAGCTCCGCGTCGAGGCGGCTCTTGATCAGCCGAGCGGTCATCTTGGTACCGTCCCTGCCCGCCAGAGGAGAGGTGTTCACTCCGATCGTCACGGCCAGGCTGGGCTCGTCGATGTGCAGGGGAGGAAGCGGACGCGGGTCCGCCGGATCGGCCAGCGTCTCGCCGATCGTGATCTCCTGTAGACCGGACAGCGCCACCAGCTCCCCTGGGCCTGCTTCCTTGACCGACACCCGGTCGAGCGCCTCGGTCACGAACACCTCTCCCACGCGCGCCGCCACCTGCGTCCCGTCCCGCCGGCACCAGGTCACCGCCTGGCCGCGACGCAGCGATCCCGCCATCACGCGGCAGATCGCCAGCCGACCGAGGAACGGCGAAGCGTCCAGGTTGGTGACCAGCGCCTGGAGAGGTGCGTCCTCTTCCCACGACGGTGCCGGTATGTGCTCGACCAGGCTGTCCAGCAGCGGCCGAAGGTCGGTGCCGACGACATCCGCATCCGTGCTCACCCATCCGTCCCGGCCACAGGCGTAGAGAACCGGGAACTCGATCTGGGACTCGTCGGCACCGTTCTCGATGAACAGCTCGTAGACCGCGTCCAGCACTTCGGCCGGTCTGGCATCCGGACGATCCAGCTTGTTGATCACCAGCACGATCGGCAGCCTGGCGGCCAGCGCCTTGCGCAGCACGAACCGGGTCTGGGGCAGCGGACCCTCCGCCGCGTCCACCAGCAGCATCGCCCCGTCCACCATCGCCAGAGCGCGCTCGACCTCCCCACCGAAGTCGGCGTGGCCCGGCGTATCGACGATGTTCAGTTTGACGCCGTCGTGGTGCAGCGCGGCCTGCTTGGCAAGGATGGTGATGCCCTTCTCCCGCTCCAGGTCCATCGAGTCGAGCACCCGCTCCTCGACTTCCTGATTGGCGCGGAAAGCTCCGCTCTGGCGCATCAGCGCGTCGACGAGCGTCGTCTTCCCGTGGTCGACGTGGGCCACGATGGCTACATTGCGCAGGTCAGTTCGGATCGGCATGAGAGAGGGTGGCGGCAGGGAGCGCGTCCCGGCCGCCCTGAGCATCCTACCGGCCCCTGCGGGTCTGCCGGTTGGCGACCGGATTCCCCCGGCTGGCGATGGGACTCTGCCGGTTGGCGATGGGACTCTGCCGGTTGGCGATGGGACTCTGCCGGTTGGCGATGGGATATGGTGCTGGCTGTGGAGAAGCTGGACAGGTTGGAGCGTCTGGCCAACCTGGTGCTCCTGCTTCTCGACGCCCGCCGGCCGATGACCTTGGCGCAGATCGCCGGTGCCGTGGAAGGCTATCCCGCGTCGCAGGAGGGCCTGCGGCGCTCTTTCGAACGGGACAAGGCGGTGCTTCGCCAGGAGGGCATCCCGGTGTCGACCGTGGCGCTCGAGGGCAGTGAGCAGTACGGCTACATCATCGCCGAAGAGGAGTACTACCTTCCGCCCCTCGACCTGGCCCCGGACGAGCAGCTGGCGCTGAACATGGCAGCTTCGGCGGTGGCGATGGGGGGCTCCGCGGGAAGGGATGCCCTGCTGAAGCTGGGCCTGATGTCCCACCCGGGCCTTCCTGCCGCGACGGGGGAGACTCCGCTCGGCTGGCTCACGCTTCTGGACCAGGCCGCGCGGGCACGGTCGAAGGCGACGTTCGAGTACCGCGGCAGAGCCAGGACGGTGGACCCCTACGGGCTGGTGGCCAGCGGAGGTCACTGGTACCTGGTCGCCAGGGACGGGGGCGCGGGCGACGTGAGGCGCTTCCGGGTGGACCGCATGGAGTGCGCCCCGCAGGTGGGGCCGCCTGGGGCGTTCGAGGTGCCCGACGATTTCGACCTGGCGGGAGCGGGTCCGTCCGTGCCGTGGCGCATGGGGGAAGGTGAGCTGCGGACGGCGGTCGTCGCGGTGGACGCCGTGATGGCTCCGGAGGTCCTGGCCGAGCTGGGCCGGGAGGCTGAGCCGTACATCCGGGAGGATGGCTGGTCGGTCGTGGAGCTTGAGGTGAGCAACCCGGACGCGTTCCGTTCATGGATGATCGGCATGTTGGACCACGCCGAAGTGGTGGGACCGCCGGAGCTGCGTGACGGCATGGTGTCGTGGCTGGAGGCCGTCGCGGAGACCGGCAGCTGATGCCGGGAGTCGACGCGGCCACCCGCCTTCGACAGATCCTGCTGATGCTGCCGTGGCTCGCCGGCAGGGGGCAGACGCCGGTGGCCGAGTTGTCGGCCAAGTTCGGCCTGCAGCCGGACGAGGTCGTGGCGCTGCTCGAGCGGGCCGCCTGCTGCGGGCTGCCGCCCTACACGCCGGACAGGCTGGTCGACATCATCGTGGCGGACGGCATGGTCGAGGTCTGTCCCGGCCCTCACCTGAGCCGACCGCTGCGTCTGAGCGCCGCCGAAGGGTTCGCCGTGGCAGCAACCGCACGAGCGCTGCTGTCGATTCCCGGAGCGGACGAATCGGGACCGCTGGCCACTGCGGCGGAGAAGTTGGAGGCCGCCCTGGGCGAGCGCTCCCGCCTGGCGGTGAACCTGGATTCGCCCTCGCTTCTCGCCCGGGCGCTGGCTGCGGCGGAGAAGCGGGAGACGATCGAGGTCGAGTACCACTCGGCCGCCCACGACGAGACGACCGTGCGGGAGATCGATCCGCACCTGGTGTACGCGAGGGAGGGACACTGGTACCTGGACGCGTACTGCCACATGGCCCGAGGCGTCCGTCACTTCAGGTTGGACCGCGTGAGGGCGATCAGGCCGACCGGCCGGAACTGCTCCGGAGAGCGGACGGCTGCCTCCGACCCCGAGGCACCCGTTCCCGGGCCTGACAGCACCACCGTCCGACTGGATGTGCCTGCCTCTGCCTGCTGGATTGCCGACACTTACCCGGTCTATTCGGTGGAAGTCGGAGGCGAAGGGCGACTCGAGATCTCGCTGCCGGTCTCCGGCCGGGCTTGGCTGGAGCGACTGATGCTGAGGGTCGGCCCCGGCGGCCGGGTGCTTTCCCCAGCGGAGCTGGTGGGCGCTCCGGCGAAGGCGGCGCATCGAATCCTGGCCCTCTACCGCTGATCTCCCGTCCCGTCCCGTTCCCCGAGGCACGTCGGCGCCCAGGCCGTCCTCGGTCGGTGCCCCGAACGCGCGGCCGGCAGGGTGTGCGGCCGGCAGGGTGTGCGACCGGCAGGGTGTGAGGCCGGCGGCCGTAAGTCAGACCCCGGTCAGCCAGGACCGGTCAGCCATGACCCGGTCAGCCGTGGGTCAGGACCCGGTCAGCCAGGACTGGGGCAGCATCCGCGCCAGTCGATACGTGGCACGGACGTCGGACAGATTGTACTGGCACAGCTGGTCGGCGCTCAGAGTGGACATGCGGGTGCGGTCGACCTCCAACACGGGGATCCCGTTCGCCTTGGCGACGGACTTGAGCCCTCCGGACAGTCCCCGCATCTGCGCCCAAGGTCGCCAGAAGGGCGCTATGTCGAGATGCTCGTGTGATCCGAAGCGAGCCCAGTAGGCGCTCGTGCCACTCTCGCTCGAGCTGGCAAACCGTGCGGCTCCCTCAGCTGGCCAGCCTGCCTGTTCACGGCGGTTCGGGCGTCGAGGACCGTGTTCCATCCTGCGGAGCTCCAGCGTCAGCGGCTCGCCGTTGCTGTCCGCTCGGTGGCGCAGCATGGGACAGTCGAAGGCAGACGAGTGCCAGCCGACCACGATGCTGGGAGGTCTGGACCGCAGCCAGGCGTCGACGGAGCCGATCACCCTGCTCTCGTCGCCGAAGAAGGCGACGCAGTCCGTTTCCGATGCGTAGAGAGCGACGGAAAGGATCCTGTCCCGGACTACGTCCAGACCCGTCGTCTCGATGTCGAGAGCAATCAGCTCCGTCACCTTCTCTCCCCCTTTCCGCCCTGGTTGACGTTCGATGGCCGGCATGGAACGTCGAAGCGGTTGCCTGCCGCTCAATCTACGACAGTGGAGTGACAGTGATGTAAGTAGACATGAAAGGATATGAAATATCAGGACGTGATAGAAAGACGGCTGCCGCAGGGAAGGTCCCGGCGCGGAGGAGAGTGACTGTTGCACCTGTCACGTGTTCACCGGGGCGGAGAGTCGTACTACCTGAAGACGGTCGGGGCGGAGCCGGAGGACCTGGAGGGACCGGGAGATCCGGGAGGCAGGTGGACCGGGGCGGGGTCCGTGGCACTGGGTCTGCAAGGGGGGGCGTCGGCAGCGGAGCTCAGGGCGGTGATGGCGGGTGCCCATCCAGGTACGGGTGAGATGCTGGGGGTGGCTCACTCACGAGTGCGTGTCGCCGCTTGGGACCTCACCTTCGCGGCGCCGAAGGCAGTCTCGGTGCTGTGGGGCACTGCCGACAGGCCGACCGCGGCGGCAATCGCCGCCGCCCATCACCGCTCGGTGGCGTCGACGGTCGCGTACCTGGAGCGCCGAGGTCTGTACGCCCGCCGCCAATCCGGAGGGGCGTCGGTGTCCGTCGGCGTGAGTGGAGCAGTGGCTGCGGCGTTTCCCCATCGGCTGAGCCGGGCGGCGGACCCCCACCTGCATACTCACGTGCTTCTGGCGAATCTGGTGGAAGGGCAGGACGGACGCTGGACCGCTCTGGACGCCGGCCGCCTCTTTGCCGAGCGCCGAACGGCGGGGCTGGTGTACAACGCAGAGCTGCGCCACCGGCTGGGTGTCGACCTGGGGTGCCGCTTCGCTTGCCGCCAGGGTCTGCCGCCGTCGCTCGTGGGCGTGCCGGAACCGGTCGTGCGCGAGATGTCGACGCGCCGGGCGGACGTGGAGCGGCAGATGGCGGAGTGGACGGCCGAAGGTGCCAGGGCTGCGAGGCATGCGGCACTGGCCACCAGGGGTCCGAAGGAGCCTCGCCCGGACGTGGACGGATTGAGGGAGAGCTGGCGGGAGCGCTGCTCTCGGGCGGCTCCCACTTGGCACCCGTCCGCAGCGACGCACCCGGAGGCCGACGTGGAGCCGGTGAAGCGGAACCTCGGCGCGGAAGAGCTGGCCGAGGTCGCGGCGGGGGGCACCGGCTTCTTCCGAAGGACCGACATGGTGGCTGCGCTGGCGCTGTCGTTGCCACAAGGGGCGGAGGCCGGCTGGCTCGATCGTACGGCGGACGCTGTGATCGACGAGGCCGGCACTCCGGTGCCGGCCCGGCGAAACGGCCGCTACAGCGTGTGGGCCCCTCCGTCCTCGGTCGAGGCGGCGAGGCGGATCGCTTCCAGATCCTTCGGCCAGCGTCCCTCCGTCGACCGGGCCGCGTTGGAGTCGGGGCTGCGATCTGCGTTGGAGCGTCGGCCGGGTCTGGCCGACGAAGAGGTCGCCGCACTCACCGCCCTGGCGAAGGTCGAGACTTCCGTTGCGGTCGTGGCAATGGACGGGCCGGTATGGTCCTCGCCCGATCTGCTGGACGGAGTGAGGGCGATGTTCGAAGCAGCCGGCTCGGAGGTCCGGCTGGTGGCGCCCACCGAAGCGATGGCGCAGAGCTGGTCGGTGACGGCAGGGTTCGAGAACGGGACGTCGGTGCAGCGGCCGATCCGGCCGGGCTCGGTCGGGAGCGTGACCGTGGTGGCAGGGGCGGAGATGATGTCGCCGGTCCAGCTGGCGCTGCTGGGCGAAGCGTCGGCTCCGGCGGGCACCGTGGTGATGCTGGCCGGCAAGTGGACGCAGCAGGCGGGAGCGCATCGGCTCCTTGCCCGGGCCGCAGGCGGTGCCGGGAGCGTGGTTCATGTGCCGGTACGCAGCTCGGGCCCGACGGTGCAGGTGGGCGACGCGACTTCGGTGCGGCCGAGCCTTCGGATGGAGGTGGACGGCGCTACGGTCGTGCTGGCACCGACCAGCGCGGAGCTGCGAAGGGAGGTGGTCGACGACTGGGTCAAGGGGTCCGCGCGGCCGAGATCCGAAGGGGAGCTCGGGCCGACTCTGGTCACCCCTGACGCCTCCACCGCTTCGATCTGCAATGCGGCCGTGCGGGAGAGGCTGACGGCGTTGGGCAAGCTTGGCGGACCGACCCGGATGGGCGGGTTGGAGCTTGCCCCAGGAGACGTGGTTCGTGCCGCAAGACCGGGCCGGCAGTGGGCGTCGCTCAACGGGGTGCATACGGTGGTGTCGTGCTCCCCCGATGGAGTGCTGCTGCGGTCCGGGTCCGGAGAAGAGCGCACGCTGCTGCGCTCCGAGGTCCGCCGGAGGGGACTGCACCACGCGTACGCGATGACGCCGGCACAGGCGCGCCGGTCCGGGAGGCGCCCCACGATGTCGTTGGGGCCTGCCGTGTCGCTGGTGCCTGCCGTGTCGCTGGTGCCTGCCGTGTCGCTGGGGCCTGCTACCGAGGTGTCGCACGGCTCGGACGGACCCGGCGCCGATCCGTTCCCGAGTCCCGCGCAGCCGCCAGGCAGGAGTGGGAGAGCGAAAGCGGTGACGTTCTATGCCGTTGCGGGGGGCGAGACGGGGACGGCCCTGGATGCCGTGGCGAAAGCGAGAGCGATGGGGCTTCCCGAGCCGCCTACGGCGATGCGCCAACTGCTGGGGCGTGCGGCCGAGGTGGCGCTGCCCGACCGGCTGGTGGGTCGACTCGGCAGGCCGCCCCGAGGTGTGGCCGCTCTTTCGGCCTGGAGGCGTGCAGCAGGTTCGGCTGTGGCTTTCGAGCAGCGGTGGGGGGTTGACCGGGCCGGTTCGGAACAGCGAGCCGGCCCCGACCACAGCGGGAGCGACGTTGCGCCTGCGGACAAGCGGGCGATGCGGGCCGAGAAGGCGGACGTGGAGAGAAACGTCCGCATTGCGGTCGGGCTGGGTGCCGGCGAGCGATCGCTCGGAAGGGCTCCGGGGCCTTCGGACCGGTCCGTGGGGCGGTCGCGTGAGATGTCCCTGCGGCCCTGACCGTTCGCGGTGAGACGCTGTCTCGGGCGGAACGACGGCCGGGACGCGGCGTGCGTCGGCTCGGCGGCTTGCGCTGGTCACGATCAGTCCCAGTGGTGTATGCGATCCTGCCTGGTGAGCTTGAGCCCCCCCCGTCCGTTCCGCTTCACGGCGTAGAGCGCTTCGTCCGCGGCGTGGTAGAGGGACAGGAAGTCCTGGCCGTCCGGACCGAACCGGGCCGCTCCCGCGGAGACGCCGATGTCGAGGCTGCGCAGAGGAAGGCCGGCCACTATGCGACGCAGCTGTTCCCACAGCGACTCGTCGTCGACGCCACTGGGGTTCCAGAGGCAGAACTCGTCCCCGCCGATGCGTGCCACCACGTCCGACCGGCGCACACTGCCGGCCAGCGCCTTGCCGATGACCTGGAGCGCCCGGTCGCCCATGGGGTGTCCCAAGCGGTCGTTCAGGCTCTTGAAGTTGTCCAGGTCCATGAGCACGAAGAAGCCGGACCGACCGTACTGGCCCTCCAACCCTCGCATCACCTCCTCGACCGCCGAGCGGTTCGCCAGGCCCGTCAGAGGGTCCGTGCTGGCGAGCCTGCGGAACGTCGTCACCGTCTCCTCGAGCTCCCCCTTCTCCGCATCCCAGCGGCTAAGCAGGCCCTCGTGGTAGGCGTCGAGCGACATGCCCAGGTCCCACTGCCAAAGGCGCCTGAGCAGCTCGAGAGGCGGGAGCGGCAGGCCGGCGTCCTCGACCTTGTGCAGGGCGGCGAACCAGCGGTTGTAGAGCAGCACGTACCACGAAGGTCGCACGCCGTTCGCTATGTGGACCCTGCCCACCCTTCTCGAGCGGACCTGGGTGTCCTCATCCCGCGGGCCGCCCCGCAGCAGGGCGTTCAAGTGCTCCACCATCAAGTCGTGATGGCGCTCCAGGGTCGACGTCCGCTCGACGCCGGCGCGGAACTCCGGGTGGCTCTCGATCTGATGAGCCAGGTCTTCCACGAAGGCGTCCGCCACCAACTCGAGGCTGGGAGCGGCGGCTTGGACGACGGCCTGGTCCTCTTCGCTCCAGCCGACCAGAGGCGCCGGCACCGGCCCGTCGTCGTGGTGGTGGTCGTGGTGGTGGTGCTCGTTCTGGTGGTGCTCGTCCTGGTGGTGGTGAGCAGGGCTGCCGACGAGCGGTGGGAGGGCATCGGGGCCTTCGGAAGAGGATGGCGACGCCTGGCCGATGGCGGTACTCGGCGCGACGAGTGCCCCTTGGGTGTCCGCCGATCCGAAGGGACCGTCGGGAGGATCGGCTACGGGCAGGGCGCAGCTTTGTTCGGTGCCATGGAGCGTTCCCACTGTCACATTCCCGCCGCAGTCCCGCACCGCACCCAGCTCTCGTGCACCATCGCCCTGTGATCAGGAGCAACCTATCGGTCGACCGCTCGACCGAGGGCGACCATCCGGCCGCTCTCTGTTCCGCCGTCACCGCTATGTGTCACTGTTCTACTCGGTTCCCGGCAGGCCGTGCCTTAGCGGCGGGCTAATTGCGGACGAACCAGGGCATCAGTAGCCGGCGGAGAGATCGACCACGTTGTCCAGCTCCTCGCCGGAGGCCCAAGCGGTCAACTGCCGCCGGAACAGGTCCTCGATCCGAACCATCACTTGGTGCGAAGACCAGCTGTGATGGGGGACGACGATCACGTTCGGACGCCGCCAGAGGGGATGGTCCTCCGGCAAAGGCTCCTCGACGAAAGAGTCGAGCAGCGCTCCGCCCAGGCGGCCGGCGTCGAGGGCGTCCACGAGGGCCCTCTCGTCGACGAGAGAGCCGCGGGCGAGGTTCACGAGCCATGCTCCCTCCTTCATCCGACCGAACACTTCCCCGTCGACGATCCTGTCCGTCTCCGGAGTGTGCGGGAGCCCCACCACGACGAAGTCACTTCGGTGCAGCTCCCGACGCCACTCGTCGCCCTGCGCCCACCGGGTCACGCCGGCCGGCAGGTGCTCCCTCGGGCGCCGGGCGGTGGCGACCACTTCCATGCCCATGGCCTCGGCCAGCGGGGCGACGATCTGGTGGACCGTGCCGAACCCCAGCATCAGCACGGTCTTGCCCCATAGCTCGTCCAGCGTTCCCGGCAGCTGCCACACCCCTCGGTCCGAGCTCCGCACCACTGTGGGGAACCGTTTGACCGCCGCCAGCATCGCCAACAGGACCCACTCCGCCATGGGCCTGCTGTAGTTACCTGCACCGTTGGTGAGCAGGATGCCGCGGGAGCGGAACTCGTCCAGCGGCAGCACGTCGACACCGACGAAGTCGGAGTGAACCCATTCGAGGTTGGGCAGGGACGCGATCGCCGCCTCGGTCCACCGGCGCTCCGGCCTGCCGTGGCGCCAGAGGACCTCCACGTCCGCCGCCTCGTCCTCGGCAGCCACACCGTCCTCGCTCAAGACGACGAACCTGACCTCCTCTCCGACGTCGCCGGAGGACTCCATGCCGGCGACAGCGGCCCGAGCGCGCTGCGGGCCCGCCACTACCAACGGCCCCCGTCTCCGCCGACCCGAAGTTCCAGAGCGAACTGGCAGGGTCGCGGCATCCGACCCGGACCCACCGTCCGAAGTGGTCCCGGAGCGTTCAGACACGATCGATCAGCTTGAACTGCTCGCCGGACTCGAAGCCCGACTCGGCGCCCGCTTCCGCCATCCGGGCTCGCATCTTGTCCCGGAAGGCGCCCAGCTCCTCTTCCGACGCCGGATCGGTGACCGCCATGGTCGAGCGGAACTGGCTCCTGTGCTCGAGCAGCGCTTCCAGCTTGGCCGGCACGAACTCGGACACATCCTCGGTGTAGTCGGGTTCGTCCGCCTCCCAAAGAAGAACGGCCGTCGGCCGATGAGGTGGCGGACCCTGTTCGGGAAAGAAGTGAGGGTCGCGGGCGGCCACCACGCCGTCGGTCACGAGGAACCCGGCGTTGCGGTGGTCGGGATGCAGCCGGTAGCGCTTCCAGGGGTCGTGGCCGAGCACCACGTCCGGTCGGAGCTTCCGGATCCAGTAGCAGACGTCCCACCGCTGGCGGACTCCGCAGGCCAGCTCTCCGTCCGGCCAACCGAGGAACACGACCTGCCCGGTTGCCCCCAAGGCCCGTGCCGCCGCCCTCTGTTCCGCCTGGCGCTCGGACACCAGCGAGGACCTGTCCTGCAGCGGGTCCCAGGACCCCTTCGAACCGTCGGTACAGACCAGGTGTGACACTTCGCAGCCGTTTGCGGCCCACTTGGCCAGCGTGCCTCCGCATCCGAACTCGACGTCGTCCGGATGGGCACCTACTGCCAGCGCCCTCTCGGGGATCTGCAACTGGCTTGGCGACTGCGTTGGCATCAGTTCCGCTCCTCCCGCGCCAATCGTAGGGGTGAGGCGGGAGAGACCGGTTGCGGAGCGAAGCGCCCGAAGAACGGGCGTGCGGCCGGAGGTAGGTTGCAGGGATGGTGAGCTCGGCACCTCTTCCCACCCTCCGCGTCGAGCGCAGACTGTGGAACGAGGGGCTGGCGACGGTGGTCGGCATGGACGAGGTGGGCCGGGGAGCGTGGGCGGGTCCCCTGACGGTGGGAGCGGCAGTCGTCTCGCTGGGCAGGAGGCTGCCTGCGGGCGTGCGGGACTCCAAGGCGCTGTCGGAGCCGGCGAGGGAGCGGCTGTACGAGCCGCTGTCCCAAGCAGTCGCTCACTGGGCAGTAGGCCACGCCTCGCCTTCGGAGTGCGACGAGCTGGGCATGTCGGCAGCTCAGCGGCTAGCTGCAGCCCGGGCACTCGAGTCGCTTGCGATGACCCCGGATGCGGTCGTATTGGACGGGCGCTGGGACTTCGTCGGGCATCCGAGGACGATCACGCTGGTGAGGGCCGACGCGACCTGCCTGTCGGTAGCGGCGGCATCCGTGCTGGCCAAGGTGACTCGGGACCGGATCATGCGCGAACGGTCCCCGCTCTTCCCCGACTACCGCTTCGCGAGCAACAAGGGCTACCCGTGCCCCCGGCACAAGGCGGCACTGCGCTCGATGGGCCCCACTCCGATCCATCGCCAGAGCTGGGCTTTCATGGAGGCGACCCCCTGGCCCAGGCTGAGCCGGGCAGGGGGGCTGTTCCCTACCGGTGAACGCTGCTGAGCGGCACCGGCCGATCCGGGCCACAGCTGCCCGGCGGAACGAGGTCTTGCGCACGGGCTCCTCGAGGTCGAGCATGGCACGGTGGACGAGATCGGCAGAGCCGCCGTGGAGAGTGACGGGGACGGCCCTACGACGCTGGCGATAGACGTAGGGGGGACCGGGCTGAAGGCGGTGCTGCTCGACGGTGCCGGCAAGATGGCGACGGAGGAGGTGAGGGTGCCGACGACGTACCCGTGCCCTCCCGATCGCCTCGTAGCTGCGCTGCTCGGCTTGACGGCGTCCCTCGGGGCCTACGACCGGTTGGCGGTCGGATTTCCAGGCATGGTCAGGCGGGGCCGGGTGCTCAGCGCTCCCCACTTCGTGACCGTCCAAGGGCCTGGCAGCGCGATCGACCCGGTCTTGGAGCAGCGATGGGACCGGTTCGACCTGGCAGCGGCACTCGAGGCTGAGTTCGCCCGCCCCACGAGGGTGGTCAACGATGCCGACCTCCAGGGGGCGGCCGTGGTGGAGGGGCGTGGTCTCGAGCTCGTCGTGACGTTGGGGACGGGTGTAGGCACAGCGCTGTTCCTGGACGGCGCCCTAGCTCCCCACCTGGAGTTCGCCCACCATCCGTTCCGTCACGACCAGACGTACAACGAGCAGCTGGGTGACCGGGCGCGTAAGCAGGTCGGAAACGGCCGCTGGAACCACCGAGTCGGCAAGGCGATGGCCACGCTCTACCGCCTGACCCTCTTCGACCACCTCTACGTCGGGGGTGGAAATGCCAAGCACGTATCAGTCGACCTGGGAAGCCGAGCGACCTTGGTCGACAACGTCGCGGGCCTGCTGGGAGGCTTCAAGCTCTGGCACGGGCGTCTGTTCGAGCACGCATGAGAGACCTACCCGTCTCTCCGTTCGCCTCGTCTGAGCTGGTTCCAACGCTTCAGGGCCGGCAGCGGCAAGATCCGGAGAGCCGGTGCGGCGACCATGAGGCAGGCAAGCCCTATGACGAGGCCCAAGAGCTTCGGTCCCGGGCTCGCCAGGCCCGATGCCACCAGTATGGCCGTCGCCGCCGACGGGGCGTGATGCGACCGGAACAGCTCCAGCACCACCAGAGTGAGCCCTACGGCCAGTGCGATTGCCCCGTCCTGTCGCAGGCCGAAGCTGGCGGAGGTCGTCGGCAGCCGCGCACCGAAAAGGCCGAAGATGGCAAGCGACACAAGCGCGGAGGCAACGGCCGTCGCGTGTCCGACCGCTGCGTTACGCACCCGAGCCGCCTCCGTCTCGGGGTGGGCGGCGAATACGTACGCGGTGGGTCCCAGCGTGGAAGTCAGGAGGCCCATCCGGAGGTAGCGGGCTGCCAACCCGATCCCGACGAGGGCTGTAGCCACAAGCACCAGCAGGCGAAGGCCCGAAACGAGCCTGACACCCATCCCCGACCCCTCGCCTGCCAGCGACGGTTGGCGCACCATCCCTAACAGGGCCGCGTACGGGAGCCGGGCCTCGGACGAGCCGCCGTCCGGCTGCCTCATCCCCGAGCCGAGCGCCGAAGCCCAGGTTTCTCGTTCAGGCGTTCACGTTGGTGCGGCTCAATGCGCCGACCAGCTCGGCGCAGAAAGTGTCCAGGTCCTGCGGACCACGGGAGGTGATCAGGGGACCGTCGACGCAGACTTCGGAGTCGATCCAGTTGCCTCCTGCGTTCCGGATGTCCGTCTGCAAGCTGGGCCAGGACGTGAGCGTCCTTCCTTGGACCTCCCCCGCTTCAACCAGCACCCACGGACCGTGGCATATGGCCGCCAGGGGTCGTCCCGCGCCGAGGTGCTTCTTCACCAACTCGAGTGCGGCGGAGTCCATTCGCAGCTGGTCAGGATTGGCAACCCCACCGGGCAGGACGATCCCGTTCAGCTGTTGACCGACCACGTCCGCCGTAGTCATGTCCACCGAGAAGGTATCGCCTTTGTCCAGGTGGTTGAATGCCTGCACCGTGCCGTCCTCCGGAGCGACCAGTAGAGGACGACCCCCGGCCTCCTCGACGGCCTGCCAGGGACGGGTCAACTCCACCTGCTCCACTCCCTCGTTGGCGACCAGGAATGCCACCGTGGCACCGTTCAGCGAACCTTGCATGTGGTGCTCCCTTTCGATTCCCTCGCTTACATCGCTTTTGTTCCCCTTTGCCGGCTGGGCTTAACCGTCCCAAGCCCACATGCATCCGCCGGGAGCGCATCCCCATAGGAGAGCCATACGGAAAAGCCCACCGGAAGAGGAGGAAGTGCCCACCGGAAGAGGATGTGCCTGCGAGCGGCCGGAACCGACGTATGCCAGCCGACCGACCCTGTCGAGCGGCCCGGCCGAGCGGCTCGCCCGACCAGCCCACCCGACCGACTCTGCCCGAGCGGCCCAACGCGAGCCATCCGGCCAGCCCAGCCGTGCCCGGCCCGAGCGGATCCGTCGGACGGAGCAGTCAGTCGTCGCGGACCGTACGCTGGAAGCGATGAGGACGATCGAGGTCTTCGCCGACGTGGGATGTCCCTTTGCTCATGTCGGCCTGAGAGAGGTGCTACGGCTGCGGGAGTCATCCGGGCACGCCGACGTTCGCTTGAGGGTTCGACCGTGGCCGCTCGAGTTGGTGAACGGTGTCGCGATGGAAGCTGCGGCGATAGCGGAGGAGGTAGCCGACCTGCGTCGCAGCGTTGCTCCCGATCTTTTTCGAGGCTTCGACCCGGGTCACTATCCATCCACGACGCTTCCCGCACTGGAGCTCGCCGAGCTCGCCTACTCCGAGAGCGATCTGATCGGCGAACGTGTCAGCCTGGCACTGCGCGATGCTCTGTTCGAAGAGGGCCGAGACGTTTCGGACCCAGCTGTGCTGGAGGACATCGGGACTTCGTTCGGCCTGGGCGCTACGGGCCCGCTTCAGCGCGATGCGGTCATCGCCGAATGGCAGTCCGGGCAGGCTCGGCACGTCACCGGGTCGCCCCACTTCTTCTGCGGAACCTCCGAAGCGTTCTGTCCTTCCCTCCGGATCACCAAAGTCGGTGCTCATCTCGAGATCAGGGACCGGCCGGAATCGATCGAGACCTTTCTCGCATCCTGCTTCGCTGGCTGAGCTCTGTCGGTACTCTGCCAGTGGAAGTGGGCCCTCGCCACTGTGCCATCTCGGCCACTGTGTCTGTCTCATCTCGGCCACTTGGCTTCCACGTCCACTTGGCGCATGCGCCAACGACTGTGGCAGCGCATGGATCTAGGCGGACTAGGGCATAGCAGCCGTATGAGTGATGCGGACAAGGCGCGGAACAAGGCGCAAGAAGTTCAAGGGAAGGTAAAAGAAAAGGCCGGGCAGGCCGTGGACGATCCCTATCTGGAAGCCGAGGGAAAGACCGACCAAGCCGCAGGCAGTCTCAAGCAGGCGGGTGAGAAGGTCAAGGACGCCCTTCCTTGAGACGCTTCTTACCGCTCCGCCAGTGAGTGAACAGTTTCACGAACTAGCGGACAGATGACGCCGATGGATAGCCGGTAGCCGAAGTGGTCGGAAGCCGCCTATCCGCTTACTTGCCTTCAGCAAGAAGCAGGCGTCAGTTGGCAGTTCAGGCGAATGCAGATCAGGCCAATGAAGCCCAGGCCACCAATGAAGCAGGCCACTAGAGATAGTAGAAGAGGAGGTGCCCCATTTGGAAACCGCGACCCGGATAACGGGAGAGGCTCAAGAGCAGGGTAAGCACGTAGCTGCAGCCGCTGGCAGCAAGGGTCAGGAGTTGACGGATCTGGCTCGATCTGAAGTCGGCGCGGTTCGAGACGAGATTTCTCGGCAATCGGGAAAGCTCGTGCAAGACTTGGCCGAGCAGGTGCGTGTCCAGTTGGAGGCACAAGCTGGCCAGGCAGTGGCAGCGTTCCGCAAGCTGGTGGACCAGGGGGACGCTCTCGTCAGCGGGAATCCGGCCCAGGCGGGCCAAGTAGCTGCAGTTGCAGGTCAACTGGTTGGTCAACTCCGGACGATGTCCGAAACGGTCGAATCGAGGGGTCTCGACGGGTCGGTCGAGGAGATTCGCCGGTTCGCTCGTCGTCGGCCGACGACGTTCCTGCTCGGCGCGACTGTGCTCGGCTTCGGTCTCGGAAGGCTTGCGCGGAGTGCCGCTTCTTCCCAGTCGGCTGGACCGGCGGATCGTACCGGTATTCAGCCGCCTTCCGGTGAGTCCTACTACGGGAGCGGACCGGGCCTGCAGGAGGACCCGCTCGGCGCCGGTGACTTCACTGAGGCGGGAGTACCCGGCTCGGGATACAGCACGGACCCGGTGATGCCGGTCATGCCTCCGATGGTGATGGGCGTGGACGGCGCGGCTTCGGGGGACGCTCTGTGAGCACGGAACACGATCTGCGCGAATCCGCCATGACGCAGGGTGCTCCCGGTGCGGTCTCGATATCGAGCGGAATGGAGGGTCGGGACTCGAGCGGGACAGAGCCCACTCTCGGGGCACTGCTTTCGGACATGACGACCGAGTTGAGTCAGCTCATGCGCCAGGAGGTCAGCCTCGCCAAAGCGGAACTGAAGGAGGAGGCGTCGAAGGGCGCGAAGGGTGCCGGCATGCTGGGCGCGGCTGCGGTCACTGCTTACCTGGCTCTCCTTATGCTTTCCTTTGCAGCAGCTTGGGCGCTGGCTTCTGTGATGCCGACTGGACTTGCTTTTCTGCTAATGGGGCTCGCATTCCTTGCGGCCGCCGCCGTCCTGGGCAAGCAGGGCAAGGAGCGAATGTCCAAAGTCTCCCCCGTACCGGAACAGACGATCGAGACTCTGAAGGAGGACGTGCAATGGGCCAAAGCCCCGACGAGATAAGGATGCAGATCGAGGAGACTCGCTCGCATCTGTCCGGGACTGCCGAGGCGATACAGGACCGCGTCCAGCCTCGCAGGATCGCCCAGAGGCGGCTGTCTCAGGTGCGAACCCGGGCAACACGAGTGAAGGAGTCGGTGATGGGTAGCCCCGGTTTCGGCCACAAGAGCTCAGGCGGCGGCATCGGGGGTGTCGGCTCAGGTCTGCAGGACGGCGCCGGAGCAGCGATGTCAACGGTCGGGGGCACCATTGGCCAAGTGAAGTCGACGGCCGCATCCGGACTGGAGAGCGCCCAGCATGCCCCCGACGCGCTGAAGCAGGCGGCTGCCGGCAGTCCTTTGGCGGCAGGATTGGTCGCGCTCGGGGCCGGCATGGTAATTGCCTCACTCATCCCGCCCAGCTCGCAGGAGCAGACTGCTGCACTGGCCATTACCGACGGGATCGGGCTGAAGGACGGCGTGGCCGAAGCGGCGCAGAACCTGCGGTCCGCAGTACAGGAATCGGCACACGAAGCTGCAGCCCAAATCGGTAGCCGGGCATCCGAAGCCGCTTCGCATGTGGCCGAGGCGGGCCAGGCGGCGGGAAGCGACTTGAAAGACCAGGCGTCCGAGTCTGCTCATCGTGTAGCTGGTGCTGCCAAGAGTTGATGCGCCGCAGCGGTTCGCCCGAGTGGTCGACCATCGCCGATGTTCTGGGAGCTCGGGAATGGTAGTTCGCCGGCAGACCAGCCAGACAACCGATTCAACAAGACCATCTTGAACAGAAGGAGTTTTTTATGATCACTGAGACCATGAGCGCAGATCAGCTTCCTGGAAAGACCGTGAACGGACTGGACGGGAAGATCGGCACAGTCACGGACGTGTACGTGGACGAGAGAACCGGTCAGCCCGCCTGGGTGACGGTCAAGACCGGGTTGATGGGGTCGTCCTCGTCCTTCGTCCCTCTCACCGAAGCTCGGGATGCGGGCGGAGACATCGTCGTGCCCTACGACAAGGCCCAAGTAAAGGGCGCTCCGAACATGGAGGAGGATGGGCACCTGTCTCCCGAGGAAGAAGTTGCCCTGTACGACTACTACGAGGGCGGCATCGCTGCCGGTACCTCGGGGCCCGCTGCGACGGGCGACGACGCCATGACCAGGTCCGAGGAGCAGGTGGAGATCGGCAAGGTACAGCGGGAGTCCGCCCGGGCGAGGCTTCGCAAGTACGTCGTGACGGAGAACGTGACCACGACGGTTCCGGTCCAGCATGAAGAAGTTCGCCTGGAGAGGGAGCCCATTACCGACGCGAATGTCGGGGACGCCACGTCCGGGGCGCCGATCAGCGAGGCGGAGCACGAGGTCGTCCTGCATGCCGAAGAGCCGGTCGTCGAGAAGCGCGTCGTTCCCAAGGAGCGGGTACGTCTCGACAAGGAAGTCGTGCTCGACGAGCAGCCCGTCAGTGAGGACGTACGCCGGGAAGAGATCAGACTGGACGAGGAGCCGGCCAGCCGCCGCTGAGCCTGCTCAGGAACGCTGGTCCCTGCGCAGCGGGTGATCGGCGGGGACTTCGACCAGCGCCACCGGCAAGCCGTCGGGATCGCTGATCCACATCTCTACAAGGCCCCAGGGCTCTTGACGTGGCTCTCTCGAGATGTCCACGCCGAGAGCCCTGAGCCGCGTGTGCTCCGCGTCTACGTCGCGCACCTGCAGCCAGAGCGCCGTCGTCGGCCGCTGGTGCGGGGGTCGGTCCGGACTCTCGCCGGATACCTCCAAGAGACTCGGGCCTGCGAAGAACACGGTGCCCGGGTGCTCGGGCGGCCCGAACTCCCGGTAGATGGCCAGTCCGACCACGTCTCTGTAGAAGCGAATGCTCGCGTGGAGGTCCCTGGGCCGGATCAAGAGTCGGCTGCTCAATACGTCCACCCACCCATGATGGCACCAGTGCTGCACGGGGGCTTCGGGGAAGCTGTCAGGGAGCGGTTCGAGCGGCGATTGGCAATCAGGGGAAGTGCCCGCCTGAGTCGCAGGGACGCTGCCTCTCCACGGTGTTGTGGCATGATCGTGGCATGGCTCGCATACGCTTGAGCACGACAGTGGACTCCACGCTCCTCGAGAAGGCGCGAAGCGCCCGTCCGGACGTCAACGACGCTGCGCTGGTGGATGCAGCTCTAGCCGCCCTACTCACTCAGCATCGTTCGTCCGAGCTGGATGCCTCGTATGAGGCATATGATCGCCACCCACTCGACGAACCCGACGCCTGGGGTGATCTGGCGTCGTTCCGGCGGGCTGCCGGCGCGACGTGAAGGCCGTACCTCAGCGAGGAGAGATCTGGTGGTGCGAGATGCCAGAAATCGGGCGCCGCCCAGTCGTCGTGCTCTCTCGCGACGCTGTGATCCCCCGGCATCGGCGGGCACTTGTTGCTCCATGCACGACGACTGTTCGCGGGCTCGTCAGCGAAGTGATCCTCGAGGCAGAGGAAGAGCCCGTCCCGCTTCGTTCGGCCGTCAATCTGGACTCGGTGGAGAGTGTTTCAGTGGCCGTCCTGGTGTCTCGGCTCGGCCGGTTGAGCGACGCCCGCATGCGGGAAGTATGTGCTGCACTGGCAGTCGCAGTGGACTGTTCCGACTGAATCCGCGGCCTCGACGGGCCTCTGACGTGACGCTGGAGAGCTCGAGCGCAGTGCGCCTGCTTCAGCGTCGTTCTACTTCAAGTTGTCCGGGCTACTTCAAATTGTCCGAGCAAGTGCGCGGGTGAGCCGCCGTAGAGTGGACGACGGCCCGTCGCGGGCCGGAGGGGGTGTGCCATGTCGACCTGGCGGGAGAAGCTGAAGGCGGCAACGCACGGCGAGGTGTCTCGGGACGGACTGGACCCGTACAAGGCAGCCGGTGCGGGAGTGTACGAGTACGTGCTGGAGCTCGACCAGCTTCGGTCCCAGGCTGCAGAGCATCAGAACGTGCGTGCAGCGCTGCTGGCGGGCTGGGTGGCATTCGCCCTGCAGGTGCTGGGGGACGAGATGCTGGACGCGGACGAGCAGGTGGACCCCTCGACGGCCCATTTCGTGCCACCGGTGACGGCACAGCAGGTGACCGACTTCTACGAGCCGGTCCAGGGATGGATGGCGAAGGCTCGCGCAGCCAAGGCGAACCCCGGCTACCGCCTCGACGTACCGTTGCCGGTGGTGCTGCCCGAGTGGGTCGAGGTGGAGCCCTGTCCTTCCGCCCATCTTCTGGCACTCAGGAGCGCAGTCGCCAGGTTCCGGGAGCAGACGGAGGGCGTGATGGCCGGTTACGAGCTCGGTCCGGCTGATGGCCACGCCCGTGAAGTGGTGGCGCAGGGAGCCGCGGAAGCGGCTTCCGCGGCGGACTATGCGAACGGGTTGTGGGGCGCATTGGATGGTCCGGCGCCCCAGAAAGTTCACGAGGCGATCGAGGCCAACCTGAAGCACGCCGCGGAGAGCTACTTCTACCTGGGCCAGATCCTGGCGATGCCGTCCATCGCGGACATCCCTCAGCGGGTTCGCCGAGCGCAGGAGGATTCGCCTGCGAACCAGTCGTTCCTCGGGTCGCTGATCGCTGCCTATCCCCAGATCGCACAACGCCGCCGCGGCGGGTTCGGAGGCATCGGCGGGGGCATCCTGGGCGGGATCATCGGAGGCGAGATCGCCAGGGAGATCTTCGGCGGCGGGTTCGGAGGAGGTTTCGGCGGAGACGACGACGGCGGCTGGGGCAACCAGGACGGCGGCGACTGGTTCTGACAGGTCGGCCTCGACCGCCTGGAGAACGCTGCCTGATTGGGAACGCCGGGGGGCTGTAGGCAGGGAGCGGGACAAGGAACAACATCCGCTCTTGACGTGTTGATCCCGACATGTCGTTGCTAAGCGAACCGTTTGTCCTTCGTGGCGTCTCTTTCCGGAACAGGGCGTGGACCTCGCCGATGTGCCAGTACTCGGCGGACGGCGGTCTGCCCAACGACTGGCACCTGGTGCACCTGGGCTCTCGTGCGGTGGGGGGAGCCGGCCTGGTGATGGCCGAGGCGACAGCGGTGTCTCCCGAGGGTCGTATCAGTCCGGGCGACACGGGGTTGTGGAGCGAGCGTCACGCCGAGGCGTTTGCTCCCATAATCGACTTCGTCGGTCGTCAGGGTGCCGTGGCCGGTATCCAGCTTGGTCATGCCGGCCGGAAGGCGAGTGCGGAGAGGCCGTGGGACGGCGGAGGGCCGCTGCGGGCCGAAGCCGCATGGGAGACGGTAGGACCGTCCGAGGTGCCTTTCGGGGACTTCCCCGCACCGCGGACCATGTCCGATGCCGACTTGGAGAAGGTCGAGCTGGACTTCGTCCGGTCGGCCCGGCTGGCCGTGGAGTGCGGCTTCGAAGTCGTGGAGCTGCACATGGCGCACGGCTACCTGCTGCACAGTTTCCTGTCCCCATTAGCGAACAGGCGGTCGGACGCTCTCGGCGGTGACCTGGCCGGTCGGTCCAGGTTTCCCCTCCAGGTGGCCCGGGCGGTCAGGGAGGTGCTGCCCGACAGGATGCCGCTCTTCGTCCGGCTGTCGTGCACCGACTGGGCCGACGAGAGGGGCGGGTTCAACCTGGAGGAAGCGGTCGAAGTGTCGGCGATGCTGAGACAGCAGGGCGCGGACCTGGTCGACTGCTCCAGCGGGGGGATGATCCCCGACGCGGAGATACCCGTCGGACCGGGCTACCAGGTGCCACTTGCGCACCGGGTGCGGGAGGGGGCCGAGGTTCCGACGGCAGCCGTGGGGATGCTGCACGACCCCGCGACCGCTGAGGCTGCGCTCGCCTCGGGAGCGGCCGACGCCGTGTTTGTAGCCAGGGGAATGCTCGCCGACCCCTACTGGGCCCGCCACGCACTGAAGCGCCTGGGCGACAAGGTGGAGGGGCCGGTCCAGTACGGCAGGGCGCAGGGCGTGCTGCTCGACTGAGCGGGCGATCGACACGCCTCGGCAATTGCGCTTCCGTGATTCGGCGGAAGATGGCCGCCGACGTCGACAGTCAGGACGTGCCCGCAGGGCTCACCGGGCGAATATCTGGTTGGCCGGCCGGCCGAGCGGAGAGGGTGGGATTCGAACCCACGGTGACTTGCGCCACACACGATTTCCAATCGTGCCGATTCGGCCGCTCTCGCACCCCTCCCGGACGGGTCAGGCTATCGTGGCCACAGCGGTGCCGGTGCCTCGTGCGGCGGCTGGGCCCTGCGCAACACCAACCCGTGAACCGAGTCAGGGCCGGAAGGCAGCAGCTCTCAGCGGGCCCTGGAGTGTGCCGCAGCCAGCCTGGCCGTCGCACCGGGCACCGGGCGGCGGGGCCCGTTCGGGATAGGCGTCCTGGCGGAGTGCCGAGGCGTAGGCTTGGCGCTCGTGGGAGGCCAGCCGTACCAGTCGCTCTATCGCCGGTTCAGGCCCCAACGCTTCGCGGAGCTGCGGGGCCAGCCTCATGTCGTGACGGCGCTGACGGCTGCCGTGCGGGAGGGCCGGGTCGGCCACGCCTACCTCTTCAGCGGACCCAGGGGAACCGGCAAGACGTCGGCTGCCAGGATCCTGGCCAAGGCGCTCAACTGCACGGCGGCACAGGGAGGCGAGCCGTGCGGGTCCTGTGAGAGCTGTGTCGCGGTGACGGCCGGCAGCTCGCTCGACGTCCAGGAGCTCGACGCGGCTTCCCACAACGGCGTGGAGGCGATGCGGGAGCTTGTGGCCAGAGCACCTCTCGGATCACCCGGACGTTGGAAGGTATACATCGTGGACGAGGTGCACATGCTCTCCACTGCCGCCTCCAACGCTCTTCTGAAGACGCTGGAAGAGCCGCCGGGGCACGTCGTGTTCGTACTGGCGACGACCGACCCCCACAAGGTGCTGCCGACGATCCGCAGCCGTACGCAGCACTTCGAGTTCCGTCTGCTGGGTCGTTCGGACCTGCGGGAGCTGGTGGACGAAGTGAACGTCGCCGCCGGGCTGGACGCGGGGGAGCAGCTTCTCGAAGCTGCGCTGCGCCGGGGTCGTGGATCGGCTCGGGACACCTTGTCGGCGCTGGACCAGCTGGTCCTCACCGGAGATCCGGGGGAGGACGTCGGCGACGTGAGCCGGCTGATAGCGGCGGTAGCGGACGGGGACACGGCAGGGGTGCTCGGGCAAGTAGCGGCTGCCGTCGCAACGGGCCGCGACCCCCAGCGGCTCGCGGCGGACGTGGTGGACTCCCTGAGGCAATCGTTCCTAGGCATGGTGGCCCCCGAGCTCGCTTCGGGAGCGCCCGAGCCGCCCGAAGCGCCCGCCAGGAGGATGGGGCTGCCGGGGCTCGTCCGTTCGATGGAGACGCTGGGACGAGCCCAGGTCGAGATGCGGGAGGCGCTCCAGCCCCGCCTGGTGCTCGAGCTGGCGCTGTTCGACCTGGCCCGGAGCGTCGAGGGGGCGCAAGTCGGAGAGGCCGCCCTCCCTCGGTCGTCCGGGGGGGGCGCCCCGGACGGACTGGGTCCCGTGCTCCAACGACTTTCCCGGCTGGAGCAGCAAGTGGCGGAGCTATCGAGCACGAGGCGAACGGAGAGGTTCACCGTCGGTTCGCCACCGATGTCGGCCGAGAGGACGCAGTCGCCGGTATCGGCCATGCCGACTGCTGACATGCCGAATGCTGACATGCCGACTGCTGACATGCCGACGCCGGGGGGGACCCCGAGTATCGGCAGCCTGCGCGGGCGGCTGGGACCGCCTCCGCGAAGGCGTACCGACCAGGAGGGACCCCGGCGGGAGGATGCCGGGAGAGGACCTGGACAGCCCCTTCCTCCACCCACTGGCCTCGGCGATCTGCGCCCGTCACGTGCGCCTTCTACCGGCACCGGCACCGGCACCGGCCCCGGCCCCGGCACCGGCACCGTCGAGGTCGAGCCGACCGGCAGCGCCGCCACGGCCACCTGGCCGACCCGGGAGGAACTGGTGCTGGCGTGGGGCGACAAGCTTCTCGGAGCGCTGACGCCAAGGGCGCGGGCCAGGTTCCGGGCGGGCCGGTTCGTCGGGGCCGACCGTGCAGACGTGACGTTCGGCCTGCCGGACGAGACCCACCGCGCATTCTGCGAGGCGTGCCAGGCGGAAGTCGAGAACGCCCTCAGGAGCCACTTCGGGGTGCCGCTGTCGCTGCGTCTGGTGGTCGACCGGCCGGCCGGTCTTCCTTCGTCCACGGGCCGCTCCCGGACCGGCCCCCAGCGTTCCCGCGCCAATTCGGGCCAGCGGCCTCCCTCGCAGCCCGGCCGACTTGGCTCCGACCGCCCACCCGCCGCCGGAGCGGGAGTTGGCGGTGATACGGAGGGTACGTCGGGGTCGGCGCCTGATCCGGGCCTGGAGGACGAAGTGATCGACTTGGACGACCTCGTCGGAGAGCCGGAGGGCATCGGCACGGTGGAGGAGCGGTTGATCCAGGCGTTCCCCGGCGCCACCGAGGTGGCGGATGGGCTTCAGTGACCCTGGTGCTCGTGGGATGAGGCGTTAGGGCCGTATGTACGCTCCGGCAGTGCAGCAGTTGGTCGACGAGCTGGGCAGGCTGCCCGGAGTCGGCCCGAAGTCGGCGCAGCGGATCGCGTTCTGGCTGCTGGAGGCGGAGCGGGCCGATGTGGACCGCCTGGCTGCTGCCATCGTGACCGCAAAGGACCGGACCACGTTCTGCTCCCGCTGCTTCGACCTGGCGGAAGACGGCGGCCTCTGTGGCATCTGCGAGGACTCCCGCCGTGAAGCCGGAGTCATCTGCGTGGTCGAGGAGCCCAGAGACGTCGTTGCCGTAGAGCGCAGCTCTGCTTTCAGGGGCCGCTACCACGTGCTGCACGGCGCCATAAGTCCCATCGAGGGGGTTGGGCCCGACCAGTTGAAGGTACGGGAGCTGCTGGCCCGGATCGAACCGGAAGAGGTGAAGGAGGTCATCCTCTGCACCAATCCCAACTTGGAGGGAGAAGCTACCGCCATGTACCTTGCCCGCCTGCTCGCTCCGCTGGGGCTGCGGACCACTCGCATTGCCAGCGGTCTGCCGGTCGGAGGCGACTTGGAGTACGCCGACGAGCTGACGCTGGGACGGGCGCTGGACGGCAGGAGGGAAGTTGTCGACTGAGGCCGTCGACCGTCAGGCGGCCAGCGCCAACAGGGATCGTCCTCTCAGTAGTGCCAGCGACGCCAGTAGCACCGCCGCCGAAGTGCAGCTCCACGCCAGTGCGAAAGAGCCGTGCTGTACCGCCAGACCGAACAGCAGCGGACCAGCAGCACCTCCGACCAGCACGCCCGTCTGACTGACGCCCGTCGCCGCGCCGGCGGCATGTGGGTGGCTCGTGACCACGGCCAGGTTGAACAGGCCGTTCCAGCCCCATCCGGCCGCGAAAGCGATCAGGGCTCCGGGAAGCAGCAGGGCGGTCGAGCCGCTCGCGAGGAGCAGGAAGCCGGCCGACCCTACGGTCAGCATGACCGCCACGACCAATAGGTGGCCGCCCCTGCGCCGGTCGGCCAGCACCCCCGAGGCCAGGCGGCTGACCAGGCCCGCTCCGCTGCCAGCTGCCGACAGCAGACCGGCTACTCCTGGGTGCACTCCGTCTGCGACGGTCGACATCACCAGGAACGTGCCGAGCGAGTTGCCTGCGGCGGAGCCGAGCCCCCCGCCCACCGCCAGCATCACGAGAGCCCTCATGGCCAGCCTGCTCTGGCTCCCGCCGGGGCTCCCGCCGCCCGGCACTGCCGCCACTCGGCGTCTCAGCAGTGCCCAGCCGGTGAGCGGCACGAGGCACGACGCCCCGAACGCCCACCTCCATCCGACCGTCAGTGCGACGGCGGGAACTGCCAGCCCCGCCAGGAGCGTGGCGATCGGGATGGCCGACTGCTTGATGCCGAAAGCCGTTCCCCTCCGTCCTGTTGCGACGGACTCCGTCAACAGGAGGTTCGCCGCAGGCTGCCCCAGCCCGTTCGCGAACCCGGCCACCAGCATTCCCAGGGCGGCTCCGACGAACGACGACGCTCCCACGGCGATGCCCGCCAGGGACACCAGGCTGAGCGACGCCGACAGCCGCATCACCGTCGTGGACCCCCACCGCTCCGCCAGAAGGCCACCGGGCGCCGATGTCACCGCTGCCGCCACGTAGAACACCGCTACCGCGGCTCCGAAACGTGCAGGTCCGATCGAGAGAGAGGAGCGGACCTCCACCGCCAGGGCGCCCATCAGGAACACCGGCAGCACCCCTGCAGTCACAACCACGATGGCGGCGACCAGGCTCAGGCGGCTGGAGCTGCGGCGGTGGCCCTGTAGCGCAGCAGACCTCATACGTCAGTCTGCCAGCGGCACGTGCCCCTTCCGGCTCGGTGCCCGGTGCCGGTCAACTACTCGGCGTCGAGCAGTGCCAGCTCCGACTCGTTCAAGGTGAGCCTCACCGCCTGCACGCTGTCCAGGATCGTCTCGGGCCTACTGGCTCCGGGTATCGGTATCACTACTGGCGATTTGGCCAGTTCCCATGCCAGTGCGACCTGCTGGGGGGACACCCCGTGCTGCTCGGCGATCTGGGCGAAGGCCTCGTGCCGCCCCCCGAGCTGTCCGGCATGGGACATCCCGCCCAGCGGGCTCCAGGGCAGGAACGCTATGCCCCGCCTGTCGCAGTAGGACAGCTCCTCGATCGAGCTGCGGAAAGCGGGGGAGAACTCGTTCTGCACGCTGGCCAGAGGGACGATCCGGGCCGCCTCCTCGATCTGCGCCACACTCGCGTTCGAGATCCCCGCCATCCTGATCTTTCCTTCGTCCAGCAGGTCCCGCAGCGTGCCGACCGACTCGGCGTACGGCACCTGCGGATCAGGCCGGTGGAACTGGTAGAGGCCGATCGCCTCCACCCCGAGAGCCTTCAGGCTGGCCTCGCACGCCTCGCGCAGGTGGTCCGGTCTCCCGTCGACCGGCCAACTTCCATCTGCTGCCCGGAGGTGGCCCCCCTTGGTGGCCACGATCACGTTGCTCCCGTCACCGGACCACGTGGCTAGCGCCTTGGCCACCAGGCGCTCGTTGTGGCCGATGTCGTCGGGTCCCGAACTGTACGCGTCCGCAGTGTCGATCAGCATCACACCGGCGTCCAGCGCCGCATGGATCGTCCGGATGGAGCGCTTCTCGTCCGTCTGATCCCTTATCGACATCGGCATGGCGCCCAGGCCGATTGCGAAGACCTCCCTGTCCCCCAGCTCCCGTCTCATGCTCCCGCTCTCTGCCTTCTCGGTAGCTGCCTTCTCGGTAGCTGCTGTCGCATTAGTTGCTGCCGTGGTAGTAGCCGTCGTAGTAGTACCTGTATCCATGTCCATCCACCTACCCTCCGAGGCGAAGCGGCACCCGCTGAGCCCACGATGATCGTACGGCTGATCGACGGCACGTGGGAGCTCTTCCGTCACTACTTCGCCATCCAGGGAGCGGCATCTCGTTCGCCGCGGGGCAGCGCCGGAGGAGCCGGGTCCGACGCCGCCGTGAGGGGAGCGGTCGGCACCGTGGTCGGTCTGCTGGAATCCGGTTCCACACACGTCGGAGTCGCCACCGACCACGTCATCGAATCCTTCCGGAACCAGCTGTGGCCGGGGTACAAGTCGTCGGAGTCGATCGACCCGGAGCTCGTCCGGCAGATCCCCGTCTTCGAGGACGCGCTGGGGCACCTCGGTGTGACGGTGTGGCCGATGGTGGACCTGGAGGCGGACGACGCCCTTGCGTCCGCCACGTCGGCCCTGGTCGACGACCCGCAAGTGGAGCAGGTCGTGATCGACAGTCCGGACAAGGACCTGAGCCAGCTCGTGAGGGGAACTTCGGTCGTCCGCCTGGACCGGAGCCGTCGTCCAGCGCTGCTTGTCGACGAGAAGGCAGTAGTGGATCGCTACGGAGTCGGGCCGGAGTCGCTGGCCGACTGGCTGGCTCTGGTCGGCGACTCGGCAGACGGATTTCCAGGGCTTCGGGGATGGGGGCCGGCCAGCACGTCGGCCGTCCTGGCCCGCTACGGGCACATCGCCGACATCCCACAGTCGGCGTCGGACTGGGACGTGAGTCTGCCCAGCGGAGCGTCCGCCCCGAAGCTGTCGGCGACCCTCGAGTCGCATCGGGAGGAAGCAGCCCTCTTCCTCCGGCTTGCAACTCTGGTGGTCGACCGGTCCCTCGGCCAGCTTGGCGCTGCACTCGCCTGGAACGGCCCGTCGGCCGGTTTCGACCAGGTCTGCCGACAGCTCGATGCGCCGAAGCTCGCCGCGCGGGCACGGGCAGCGTGGCAGCGGACGGCCGGGGGCGGCCCGCCCTATCCTGCCTTCGATGCCTGAGAACTCGATGCCTGAGAACTCGATGCCGGGACGCCTGGTCGATCTTGCCGCCCGAAAGGACGAGGCCCGGCGGGCAGGTTCCGCCGAGGCGGTCGCCCGTCAGCACGCCAAGGGCAAGATGACCGCGAGGGAGCGGCTCGACTATCTGCTGGACGAGGGCTCGTTCCACGAGTTGGACATGCTGGCGCGCCACAGGGCGCACGGGATGGGCATGGAGGAGAGGAGGACGTACACCGACGGCGTGGTGACCGGGTTCGGGACCGTGTCCGGCCGCCGGGTCTGCGTGTACAGCCAGGACTTCACTGTGTTCGGTGGCGCGCTCGGAGAGGTGCACGCGCAGAAGATCCAGAAGGTGATGGACCTGGCGCTCTCGGTAGGGGTGCCGATGATCGGGCTGAACGACGGCGGCGGCGCCCGTATCCAGGAAGGAGTGGTGTCGCTGGACGGCTACGGGGGCATCTTCTTCAGGAACGTCGCCGCTTCGGGCGTCATACCTCAGATCTCGGTCGTGATGGGTCCCTGTGCCGGTGGGGCGGTGTACTCGCCCGCCATGACGGACTTCGTCTTCATGGTCCGGGAGACGTCACACATGTTCATCACGGGACCCGACGTGGTGAAGACGGTGACAGGGGAGGACGTCACCCTGGAAGCACTTGGAGGGGCAATGAGCCATGCGACGAAGTCGGGTGTGGCCACGTTCGTGGCCGACGACGAGAAGTCCTGTCTCGACCAGGTCAAGCAGCTCCTGTCCTACCTTCCGTCCAACAACTTGGAGGCGCCCCCTGTCCGGGAGCCGGCCGACGAACCGGATCGGGCGACTCCGGAGATTGCCGAGCTTGTGGTGGGGGACGACGACCAACCTTACGACATGAAGAAGGTCATCGCCGCACTCGTCGACGACGGCGAGCTGTTCGAGTACTTCCCTCACTGGGCGCAGAATCTCACTTGTGGCTTCGCCAGGATCGCAGGAAGCGTCATTGGTGTGGTCGCCAACCAGCCGTCGGTGCTGGCCGGCGTGCTGGACATAGACTCCTGCGAGAAGGGAGCCCGGTTCGTCCGAACTTGCGACGCCTTCAACATACCGGTGATCACCCTGGTAGACGCGCCAGGCTTTCTGCCCGGTACGGATCAGGAGTACGGAGGTATAATCCGCCACGGAGCAAAGCTCCTGTACGCCTACTGCGAGGCGACGGTAGGTCGCATTCAGCTGGTCGTGCGCAAGGCGTATGGCGGTGCATACGTGGTGATGGACTCGAAGTCCATCGGATCGGACCTGTGCTACGCATACCCGACGGCAGAGATAGCTGTGATGAGGCCGAAGGGAGCGGTGGAGATAGTCCACCAGCGGGACATAGCACAGGCGACCGATCCGGTGGCCCGCAGGACCGAGCTTCTGGAGCAGTACGTCGAAAGAGATGCCAGCCCCTACTTCGCGGCGGAGCGTGGCTATATCGACGACGTGATAGAGCCGGCCGAGACTCGGCGCACTTTGGTGCGGGCGCTGGCGATGCTGCGGTCCAAGCACGAAGAGCTGCCACGGCGCAAGCACGGGAACGTACCCCTTTGAGCGTCGACCGGCCCGTTCCACCCGACGTGCTGGCGGCTATAGCGGCGGCGGTGGAACTGGCGTGGCTGCCTCCGCCCCCCGCCGACTGCTCCCTGCCTCACCCACCGGTCGCGTGGCGCTTCTCGGGCCGCTGGTGGCACCTCCCGGTGACGGCCAGGCGGGGGCGTCCCTGAGGCAGTTGCGGACCGTCGCGGTGGGGATATCAGCGGTCGTAGACCTCGACTCGGGGCTCACGAGCACATCGGCCGGGCGGCCGTAGCGCTCGAGGAACACCGCCTCTGTCCGTGCCGACGGGTGTGCCTCTCGGGCGGCGGGATACCGGCGGGATGTTGAAGAAGACCAGTCAGCTGTGCTCGACGGGCGCCACTTGGACCGGGTTGCCGAGACCTTCGGCCAGCTGCGAGACCGCTCGCTGGAGAGCGGTCTCGGCCAACCGCACCACCTCGGCCGGCGCGAGGGCGTGGGAAGGGTAGCTGGCCAGGCCTGCCAGCAGGTTCATGTGGCCGGCCGACTGCTGGGAAAGGGCTGCCTGCAGCCGTTCCACCGCCCACACTCCTCCGTGCTCGCTGGTGTCGTCGAGCACCAGCACGAACCGGTTCTCGCCGACCCGGGCGGCGAGATCGGACTCGCGAAGCGACAGCCGGAGCAGCTGTGCGAGGTCGGCCACGGGGAAGGGAGCGCCGTAGTCGGCGTCACGGGGTGCCATGCTGAGCTGTATCACGGTCACCGGCCACAGGTGGCGGCGGGCAACGGCGAACTTGTCCGCAAGAGTGTGCTGCACGACCAGAGGACCTGGTAGGCCGCTGACGGGGTCGGGGTCTACGCCGGGGTCGGTCCAGGAGCGGGGCTCTCCGGCGAGCGGTCGCGTGCGGGCGGCCTTCGACAGCGGCCCTCCAGCCGCTGCGGCGCTTCCGTTCGCGCCGTCCGACCGGTCGGGCTCCGAGGAAGGGTGGGCGGAGCCGACTCGGGGTGGCTGCAGCGGTGGCGTATCTCTCCTCTGCCACAGCAGCATGAGCAGCAGCGCCGCCGTGAAGGCGACCAGGACGACGGCACCGGCGGCGACCGACTCCCACAGGGTCAGAACGATCGCGAGCACTGCGGCGCCCGCGCTCATGCCACCAAGCAAAGCGCGCTCGTTCATGTGACTTGTTCGGCACCCGAGCCGCCGCGCTGGAGCAGATAGCCTTCGCACGTGGCCGATCCTGCATCTTCTGCGAGCGTTGAGCCAGTCCGACCCGGTCCGTTGGCGTTGATCGGCGGAGCGGAGTGGCAGCCTGGATGCGAGTTCGACGCGGAGCTGCTGGCGCTGGCGGGCGGTGAAGTGCTCGTGGTGCCGACCGCCGCCGCTTACGAGCACCCCGAGCGGGCCGTGGCGACGGCGGAGGAGTGGTTCTCGAAGCTGGGAGGCAGAGCCATGTCGCTTCCGGTACTGGGCCGTAGCGATGCGCAGGACCGGGCGAACGCCGAGACGGCGCGGGCCGCCAAGTTCATCTATCTCGGCGGCGGCTCACCGCTGCACCTGCGCTCGGTGATGAAGGCGTCGATCGTGTGGGAAGCCATAAGGGAGGCGTGGCGGTCCGGGGCCGTGCTGGCCGGCTCGTCGGCCGGGGCGATGGTGCTCGGCGACCCGATGGTGGATCCGCGGGGCGGCGCCTACACGCTGGGCCTCGGGCTGGTCCCCCAGATGGCGGTGGTTCCGCACTACGGCTCGTGGTCCAAGGAGAAGGCGGGGCGAACGGTGAAGCTGGCGTCCGCCGGGGTGGTGGTGGCGGGCATCGAGGAGCGGACGGGTCTCGTGAGGGAGCCCGACGGC
This sequence comes from Actinomycetes bacterium, assembly GCA_021795215.1. Lineage (GTDB taxonomy): Bacteria > Actinomycetota > Acidimicrobiia > Acidimicrobiales > JAKAOS01 > JAJYPS01. The sequence goes on along the minus strand of JAJYPS010000013.1, from coordinate 3,044 downwards.
ACCTGGCGGGTGGTGGGAAACGGCGGTGTGACGTTGTGGCTCGAGGGCCAGGAGGTCGGGACCGATGCCCTGCCTCATCCGGTGATCTGAAGGACTGGCCCGGACGACGGGCCAGTCGCGGGCCGATCCGTGCGACGCACGGGTCGGGCAACCGGGCGAAGGGCTGGTTCGGAGCCGAGGAGTCGACCGCCCGGCGGTCAGGGCGTGCGAATGGTGACCGACACGATCTTGTGCAGAACTCTCGGCGTTCCCGAAGGGCTGCCCGCTGCAGAGATGGTGTTCACGACGCTCATCCCCGAAGTCACCTGTCCCAGCACCGAGTACAGCGGCGGCAACGAGGTTCCCTGTGAACCGGTGACGACGAAGAACTGGCTCTCGACCGCCCCGGCAGGCTGGCTGCCGGTCTTGGCCATCGCGACGGTGCCCAGGTGGTACGCGCCGGCATGGGGCACCTCGCCCTGCACCACGAACCCCGGACCCTGGGGCCCGCTCGGCGCGGTAGTCGCATTGGCGGGAGGATTGGGATCGCCGCCCTGCACCACGAAGCCGGGGATCACCCTGTGGAAGGGCAGCCCGTCGTAGAAGTGGTAACGGGCCAGGTAGACGAAAGCGTTCACCGTCTTCGGCGAAGCTTTGGCGTCGAGCTTGATGGTGAAGCTGCCCACGTCGGTCTTGACCATCGCCGAATAGGCCTTGGCGGGATTGATGCACATGGGCGGCTGTGCAGAGGGGAAGGTGGTCCGCCGGGGCGAGCTTCCTGTGGGAGAGGGACAGCCGGCTGGCGAGGCGGCTGTCGTGTGGGCGGTCGACGCCTTGGTGGCAGTCCCGGCAGGCTTCTTCTTCCCCCCGCCCCGGCTCAGCAGGTAGACGACTCCCAGGCCGATCAGGACCACTACGACGCCGATGATGATCTGGCGGCGCAGCGCTCGCCGCTTGGCGGCCTTCTGCAGCGCCGCCTGCCTGGCCTGCCTGCCGGCCCTCTGTCTCTCACGCTTCGTCGTCGGCACGCTCCGAAACTACTCCTTGGGTCGAGGCGGCGGGACGCCGGGAGCGGAGCGAACAACCAAGAATGGCCGCCTGCGGCCCATGTAGGGTTGCCCGGCGTGGCGCTCTTGGTTCAGAAGTACGGCGGTACGTCCGTGGCGGACCCCGACCGGGTGCGTGCCGTGGCCGACCACGTAGCCCGTACCCGCCGGCAGGGGCACGAGCTGGTCGTAGTGGTCAGCGCCATGGGCCGCACGACCGACGAGCTGATCCGGCTGGCGAACGACGTGTCCAAGGTGCTGCCCGGCCGTGAGCTGGACATGTTGCTGACAGCCGGAGAGCGAATCTCGATGGCGCTGCTGTGCATGGCCCTGGCCGAGCTCGGCGTGCCGGCCTCTTCGTTCACCGGCAGTCAGGCAGGCATCGTGACGGACGGCACTCACACCAGAGCGAAGATCGTCGAGATCCACGGTGACCGGGTGCGCAGCGCGCTCGCGGCCGGGAGAGTGGCCGTCGTGGCCGGCTTCCAGGGCGTGTCCACCGAGCGGGAGGTGACGACGCTCGGCCGGGGCGGGTCGGACACGACCGCCGTGGCCCTTGCCGCCGCACTGGGCGCTCCTTCGTGCGAGATATACACCGACGTGTCCGGCGTGTTCAGCGCAGACCCGCGACTGGTGCCGGACGCCCGGCGGCTGAAGCAGGTGTCGTTCGACGAGATGCTGGAGATCGCGGCCACGGGCGGACGGGTGCTGGCCCTGCGGTCGGTCGAGTTCGCACGGCGCCATCACGTGCCGCTGCACGTCCGGTCCAGCTTCACCTGGGAGCCGGGCACTTGGATCACGGAGGAGGAGACCCCGGTGGAGCAGGCCATAGTTACGGCGGTGACCCACGACACGTCGGAGGCGAAGGTGACCGTGGCCCGCGTGCCCGACGAGCCGGGCATAGCGGCCCGCCTGTTCAGGGGACTGGCGGACAGGGCGGTCAACGTCGACATGATCGTGCAGAACGTGTCTTCGCACGGGCTTACGGACATCAGCTTCACCGTGCCCCGCGCCGACTTGGACGTCAGCTTGGAGGTGTCGCGGGGGATGCTGCCGGCGATAGGGGCGGCGGAGGTCTCCTGCGATACGGAGGTCGGCAGGGTGTCACTGATAGGAGCGGGGATGAAGAGCTCGCCCGGCGTGACGGCGGCCATGTTCGAGACGCTGTCAGCGGCCGGGATCAACATCGAGATGATCTCCACGTCGTCGATCCGGATCTCCTGCGTCATCAACGTCGACCACGTGGAGGCGGCGGTGCAGCTGCTGCACACGGCGTTCGAGCTGTCCTGACCGAGCAGTCCTGACCGAGCTGTCCTGACCCCGCCGTGCCGCCGGTCGGGTGCGACCGCTTCGGTATGGAGCTGCGCCACACCGGGACCAGGTGGGCACGAGGCAGTGCCAGGTCGGGTTGGTGGCCGGATGGGATGGGTAAGCCCCGGAAAGTCCACTATTCAAAACCGGAGGCCGTACATGGCAGGTCCCTCATCATCCTCAGAGAACGGGTTTACGTCGTCGCCTGGAATGGGTGATACGGATGAGTCCGCGGCCACCCTGCTCATCGTGGAGGAGGAGCAGGTCTCTCCCCGCGGGGGCTATGTACTGCCCATCCTCGGGAAGCGGCTGCCGGAAGGGCCAGTGAACGCCGCATTCTGGCTCGGCCTGACCGGAGCAGCTGTCGTCGGTGCGGTCGAGCTGCCCGTGGCTGCTCTCGTTGGGGCCGGGGTGCTGATCGCAAGGCAGAGCCGGGAACGATAGACCGCCGGCTCTGCCTTGTCGGGGCGTTGGTCACGCAGCTAGGAGCGTGAGTCGGAACCGTCCAGCGGTGTAGCGAACTGAGGGACCGACGGATGCAGCACCTGCCGTGCCGAGCACGCTCGATCCGACGGGGTCTTGTTGTGAAAGTTGTTTCACCCCGAGAAGGGGTTCTGGGAGGCCCGAGGGGCCCTTCAGGCCGCTGCGATCAAGCTCGCCAGCGTGACCTTGCCGAGCTTGCGCAGGTTGTGACAGAGCGTATGGATG
>JAJYPS010000091.1 GCA_021795215.1 Actinomycetes bacterium | reverse complement strand
TGATGTCCGCTGCCAGCACGTCCCCGTTGGGCAGCATCATCGCGTCGTCGGGGTTGTCCAGGTAGCCCGGAGCCATGCCGGCCACTCCCCAGTGTCCGTACTGCCATACGATCCGGTGCGTGGCGATGTTCACCTCGGCGATGGCGAACTTGCTCTCCTGGGTGACGATGATGTTCTTGCCGTTGGGCGTGAAGAAGGCGTCGTCGGGAGCTCCAAAGCTCTGCCCCGGCTGCAGGTCGCCGGGCCGCGGGAAGCTCCACACGATGTTGCCCTGCGGGTTCACGACGATCAACCGGTTGTTGTTGCGGTCCGCTATCAGCACGTCCCCGGGCAGCACCGACGGATTGGAGCCCGGAGCCAGGTAGGGGCCCGCCTTGAGCTTCGCCGTCTTTCGATAGCCGAGAGCGGGCCCGAACTCCGTGCTGGCCGAAGCCGTTGCCGGCTTCGGCTTGGTGGTCGTGGTCGTCGACGGCTTGGGGCCCACCGTCGTGGCGGTGCAGGCGGCGAGAAGCAACGAGCACAGGGCAAGTCCGATCGTGGAGCGGCGCACCGAGGTACCTTATTCCGCCGATGCCTTCGCCCGATGGAACCAGTTCCCGACGTTTTCTCAGGATCGCCCCCGTGCTGTTGGCGGGTGCGACGCTGGCCGCCGGCACATCTGCCTGCGGATCGGCGGCCAAGCACGGCGGCAAGGGCAACGCGCCAAAGGTGACAAGCGCTCCCGGCGGCTCGGGCGGTTCGAGAGCGCCGGGAGGGGCAGGGTCGGTGTCGGCGGTGTCGGCGCCGTGGCAGTTGGCCGCTCCAGTCACCAGGCCGGTGGTAGTGGGGCAGGGCAGCTCGCTGCTGGTCATGGGGGGACTCGACTCGGGAGGGGGTTCGACGAACGGCATCTTCTCTCTCTCGCCGAGCACCGGAGCGCTGGTGCAGGTCGGGTCGCTGGCTGCTCCCACCCACGATGCCGGCGGGGCGTTCCTGCACGGTTCTGCGCTGGTGTTCGGCGGGGGCTCGTCCTCGGTGTACGACACGGTGCAGTCCTGGCGCAGAGGCCTGCGGTCGGCGTCAGTGATCGGTCACCTTCCTCAGCCGAGAGCCGACTGTTCGGTCGCCACAAGCGGGACGACGGCATACGTCGGCGGTGGTTACAGCGGTACGGCGATGGACCCGGCGCTGCTTTCGACCTCCACGGGATCTTCTTTCCGGACGATCGCCCAGCTGCCTGTGCCGGTCCGGTACGGGGCGATGGCCGTGGTGGGCAGCCGGTTGGTGATGGTGGGCGGGGAGACCGCCTCGGGCTCCGCGACGTCGGTGGTGCAGGTGGTGAACCTCAGGACCGGCCGCGCGGCGGTGGCTGCACGGTTGCCTGTCGCCCTCGACCATGCCGAGTCGGCGGTGGTGGGAGGAAGGGTCCTCGTCGTCGGCGGGAGGGTGGCCAACGTGCCGCAGTCGACCATATGGCAGATAGACCCCACGAACGGCACCGCTCGGCGGGTGGGCAACCTGGCCGTGGCAGTTTCGGACTCGGGAGTGGCGGTCGTGGGCAACACTTTGTGGGTGATAGGCGGCCAGCAGGGCTCCACTGCGGTGGCCACTGTGCAGGAAGTGCGCCTGGGCTGATCAGCGCTGCTGTCTGCCGTGCATGACCGATGCGGTCAGCACGGCGATCACCAGGAGCGGCACCATGAGCCATGCCAGGGCTCGTAGCCCGACCGCTACCATCGCGGCCCCTGCCCCGAGCACGACCAGCATGCCGACGAACAGCTCCGGCGTGTCCCCGATGAGGAACTCCCACCAGAACCGGCCGAACCCGATCAGCGCCCGCTTCGCCGCCGGCTGTGCTCGGGCTCCCTTGGATGCCGCCAGGTGGCGCGGAGGGGTGGCCTCACGGCGATCCTCGGTCACATTGTGCGGCTCTTCCGCCAGGGACTCCACCTTTTCCCTTTCCGCCGGAGACTCCGGCTCTTCCGCCACGTGCTGCGCCGAGAGGTGGCCGCTGGAGTCATGCGGGGTTGACATGGCCCACCTTCGGCTTCCTGAACGAGCTCACCAGGGCGTATGCGGCCGCGCCGTACACCACGACAAGGACTGGAATCGCCAGATCCGAACCTGGCCAAGCCATCCCGAGGCCCTCCCCCGCCCAGAACGTGCCGAAACTGACCAGCATCAGCCCGACACCCATCTTCATGGCGTTCTCGGGGACGTTGCTCAGTTGCCGGCTGACCGCCGCACCGACGCCGCCGACGAGGATGGCTGCAAGGGATGCAGACGCTGCAGCCAATCCGATGTCGTGCGAGGCAGTGCCGAGCGTCAGCACGACGATGACGACTTCGAGCCCCTCGAGGAAGACTCCCTTGAAAGAAACCGTGAACCCGATCCTGTCCGCCACTGCTCGCCGCTGGCGGTCGGTGGTGTCGGAGCCTGCGCTGCCGCCGAGGCGCTCCACCTGCTTGGCGAAGATCGCGTCCTCGTCGTGCTTGGCCTTGTGCCCCGTGGCACGTAGAACTGCCTTGCGCAGCCACTGCATCCCGAACACCAGCAGCACCGCTCCGACGACGAGCCGGAGAGCTCCGAGGGGGACGACGGTCAGGATGGCCGTACCAAGGACGGCGACCACCACCGCCAGCACGGCCACGGCGGCGGCGACGCCCTGCAGTGCGGGCCGCCAACCCCGGCTGACGCCCACCGCCACGACAATCGTCAGCGCCTCCACCATCTCCACAGCGCTGGCCAGGAAGACGGCGATCGCAAGTACGACGTTGCTAGAGCTCAAGGACTGCCTCCGGATGACCGCGGGATCGGACAATCAATCTACCGGCGTGCACTCCCGCGGTTCGCCGACGAGGCTAAGTGCCCGGCTCTCGGCCGGCACAGAGAGGCCGGCACACCCGGGCCGACGTACCGGGGGCCGGCACAGAGAGGCCGGCACACCCGGGCCGCCGTACCGGGGGCTCGGGTGTGCCGGGGCTGCCCCCACCGGAGGGCCGCCGGCCGCCCAGCCGGTCGGCCCTGCCGCGCCGAACAGCTGCTGTTCAGAGACGGATCTCCGACGGTGCGTGCGTAACGGGATCCTGGTCCAGCTCGAAGCCCCACTGGGAGTTCTGCTGGGTGAGGTCGAACCCGGTCGCTTCGCCGGATCCCTCGCCGGGGTTCCCCTCGTAGGAGTCCTGGAAGTAGGCGTGTGCCATCTTCTGGTCACCTGGGAGGTTGCCGGGGGGAAAGTTGTCGGCGATGGAGTCCAGTGCCGCCTCGAACATCTTCTGGTGGGCTATCTCCCGCGTCATGAGGAAGTTGAGCGTGTCCTTCACGCCGGGATCGTCGGACGTCTTGATGAGCCGTTCGTACACCATCTTCGCCCGCGCCTCGGCTGCGATGTCCGACCGTAGGTCGGCGCTGGGGTTTCCGATCGTGTCCACATAGCCCGCCGTCCACGGATTTCCCGACGAGTCGGTCAGTCGGGGGCCACCGCCACCGAGCACCGTCTCGGTCGAATGCAGGGACATGGCGGCGTACGCATCGGCCTTGCCGTCGAGCATGTCTCCCAAGTAGCCACCCTCCACCTCGTCCACCTGATCGGAAGGTGTCCCCTTGAGCAGCATGGTCAGGGCCTGTGCCACCATCTCCAGGTGGGACAGCTCCTCGGTGGCTATGTCGAGCAGCATCGAGCGCCGCTTCTGGTCCGGCTCGTTCCAGCCCTGGGTGAAGTACCTCATTGCGGCCGCCAGCTCTCCATTGGGACCGCCGAACTGCTCCAGCAGCAGCTTGGCGAACGCCGGATTGGGCCTGTCGACGCGGACGGTGTACATCATCTTCTTGTTATGCAGGAACATTCAGACCGCCTTTCGGGCACGCCCGTGCCCGCATCGGCGCGAGCTCGGGGAAGTGGTGTGCCACATCGGCGCGTACCCGGCCTGATAGGCGCGGAAACGGATCGGTCTGTTAGGAAACGGTGGTGGTGAGGGCCGGCCCCTCCCGCTGAGCCAGCTCCGCATGCACTTCCAGGCGCTGCAGCGCCAAGGCGGCCCGACGCTCGTTCGACGGCGCATCGTGGGTGGCCAGGAACTCCCTCGTGGCGGCGGCGAGGGACGGATCAGCCTGCGCTTCCAAACCCGACAGGATATGACCCAGCCCGGATGTGGGGAGCTTGTCGACCAGCTGGTCCCATCGGGAGGCGACGTACTCCCAGGCGCGGATGCCGCCGTGGCGGGAAGCGATGCACATGGCGAGCACGAAAGGGGCGTTCTGCGTACGAACCTCGGTGTTGGCCAGATGCAAGGTCCGTTCCATCAGTGCCGGGTCGGCGAAGCGCGGCAGGCTGAACAGGTAGCGCATCTCGTCCTGCGGGTTTGCCGCCTCTCTGTAGCGCTGGAGATAGAGGTCGTACCGCCGAGCGTCCCCCTCCTGGGCGGCACAGCTCAGCACCGCCCTGATCAGGTCCGGTTGGACGGTCCAGTCTCCTCGGGTGGACTCGTCCAGGCGCTCGACTGCCCAGGAGACCACGCTGGAGTCTCGCCCGATCGTGCCGAGAGCGTCGATCAGCTGGCCGCGGAGGCCGGCCACGAGCGGACCGTCCGAAGCAGCGCCGGACAGGCCGAGCGCGTCGAGCACCGGACGCAGCAGCGACCGGGCGAAGGACGCCACAGCGGGCCGGCTGGAGTCGTTCGCGACGTGGTCCAGCACGTCCAGTGACCGGGCAACGGATCCCCAGATGTGGGGTTCCGCCGTCACGCCGAGGCTTCGGACCACCTCCACCCACTCCGCCAGCGGCGCCATGCCTGCAAGCACCTGGGCCCACGTGTCCGATACAAGGACCATCCGTTCGACTTCGTCCATCCGTCCGAGGGCCGACCGGACGGATCCTGCGAGCCGGCCGTCGTACCGAGTCCTGTAGACGCCGGTTCCGCCCGCATTGGCGATCACCGCGTCGAAGCCGGATCCGATGTCGACCGTTGCTCCCTGCGGACCGACCAGCACCTTCCGCTCGGGCGTATCACCGCCGGCGGCTCCCTCCCCGCCGATGGTCCTCAGGCGGACAGGCACCCACCACGAGGTCCCCCGCTCGCCCGCCACCGTCTCCACTCCGGGGGGGGACGGGTAGGCGAAAGGCCGCTGCGACAGCCGCAGCGACGTGCCGTCCGCCTCGACCGTCACCGTGGGATGGCCCCCTTGGAAGATCCAGGAGTCCATGACCGTCCGAATCGGCTCCCCGACGGCCAGTTCGATGGAGTCCCACAGGTCGGTCGTGTCTGCGTTGCCGTAGAGATGGTTGGCCAAGTAGGAACGGATGCCCGACCGGAACCTGTCCTCGCCTAGATAGCACTCGAGCATGCGCAGTACGGCGCCGCCCTTCTCGTAGGTCAGGCGGTCGAACATGTCCTCCGCCTCCCTGGGGGTGCGTACAGGGTGCTCGATGGCCCTGGTCGAGGGAAGCCCGTCGACGGACATCGCGTCGTCCCTTTCCCGGGCGAATCCGGACCACATCTCCCACTGGGGCCGGAAGTGGTCGGCACAGCTGACCTCCATCAGCGTGGCGAACGCCTCGTTCAACCACAGGCTGTTCCACCACTTCATGGTGACCAGGTCGCCGAACCACATGTGGGCGATCTCGTGCGACACGACCGTGGCGACCCGTTCCAGCTCGGCGCGGGAGGCGGTAGAAGGATCGACCAGCAGGACGGACTCCCTGAAGGTCACCGCGCCCAGGTTCTCCATCGCACCGAAGGCGAAGTCCGGTATTGCGAGCAGGTCGAGCTTTGTGCCGGGGTAAGGAATCCCGAACCAATCGGTGAAGTAGCGCAGCGCGTGCTCCGCCGCCTCGAGGGCGAAGTCGGCCAGGTGGGCCTTGCCCGGCACGTGGACCACGGTGACGGCGACGCCGTCCACGTCGATCGTCCGGCTCCGCTCCAACGGGCCTGCGGCCAAGGCCACGAGATAGGTGGACATGGGTATGGTGTCGGCGAACACCACACGGCGCCGGTCGGCATCCACTTCGGTCTCGTGGACCACCGCTCCGTTGGACACTGCCGTCATTCCGTTCTCCGCGACGATGGTCACGCCGAACACCGCTTTGCGGTCGGGCTCGTCCCAGCACGGAAAGGCGCGGCGGGCGTCGGCCGCCTCGAACTGACTGACGGCCATCTGCTGTGGCGATCCGTCGAGGCCGGTGAAGTTGGAGCGGTAGAAGCCGCGCAGCTTGTCGTTCAGTACGCCGGTGAAGGCGATGTCCAGCTCGTAGCGTCCCGGTGGCAGCGGTTGCGCCGGACGCAACGTGAGGCGCTCGGACTGCTCGTCCAGCACGACCTCCAGCGGATGAGCGGAGCCGGCGTCGCGGATCACGGCAGTTCCGACCTCCAGCTCGGCTGCGTTGCATACCAGTTCGGCGGCTTCCTCGACCAGGTCCAGCGTGACCGTCTCCCGCCCGTGGAAACGGCCTTCCGATATGCGGGGCTCGATCTCCAGGTCGTAGCGGACCGGCACGGCGGCTCTGGGCAACCTCTCGACGTCGGCGTCGTTGCCGGACGGAGCGGCCGGGGAGGTGCTGTACGGTGAGGTCGCCGCCGGAAGCGCATCGGAGGCAGGGTCGGTGCCCGCTGCAGGGCTGGATGAGTCGGGAGCGCCGGTCACCCGGTCAGCCTAATCAGCACGGCCTGTGGCGGCCGGCCCGGACTGAGTGCCACCGCCGGACCCCGTGGCGACCCTTCGGGTGACCCGCCGAGGTGGATCGGCTACGGTTCTGCAGATGCCGTCTCCGCTGCAAGTGGTCGCGTTCGGACATGCGATCGTGGACGAGATCGTGTTCGTGCAGGACTCCGACATCCAGATGATCGGTCGGGAGAAGGGCTCGATGGCCCTGGTGGACTCCGCAGGCATGGCGTCGCTGCGAGAGCGGTACGGGCCAGGGAAACGGACCTCGGGGGGGTCGTCGGCCAACACTGCGGCAGGACTGGCGCTCCTGGGTGCTCGGGTGGGCTACGTCGGACGGCTGTCGGACGACGACCTGGGCCGGGACTTCGACTCGGACCTGTCCGAAACGGGGGTCGTCTTCGCCGGACGGCGAGTGGCGGGCGACGAGCCGAGCGGTAGCTGCCTCGTGATGGTGACGCCGGACGGGGAGAGAACCATGACCACGCACCTGGGGGCGTCGGCGCTCCTCGGAGCGGGCGACTTCGACATGGGGGCCGTTGGCGACCGTGCCGTCGCCTACCTGGAGGGATACCTGTGGGACTCCCCCAGCGCGGCCTCGTTGATGGACGATGTGGCGACGGCTTGCCGGAGCGGAGGCGGGAAGGTGGTGTTGAGCCTGTCGGATGCGGGCTGCGTCGAGCGCCACCGGGAGCAGTTCTTCGGGTACATGTCGGGAGATGCAGATCTGGTGTTCGGCAACGAGGCGGAGATGTCGGCTCTGGTGGGTTCGGAGGAGCCTGTGCGCCGCCTCCGGCTCCTGTCCGAGGACGGGCCGACGGCAGTGATGACGATGGCGGAGAAGGGATCGGTTGTCGTGTCGAACGGTCAGGCGGACCATGTCCCGGCCAGCCCGGTGGCAAAGGTGGTGGACGCGACCGGGGCGGGGGACCTGTACGCGGCCGGGTTCATGAGGGCGATGCTCGCCGGTGCGTCCTGGGTGGACTGCGCCTGGTTGGGCAGCGCTGCTGCGGCGCAGGTGCTGGGGCAGCTCGGAGCCCGGCCCGGTTCGCTCGAAGGCCTGCCCGCCAGCGTGGGCATCGACATCGACTGAGGCTGCCGTGATCGTTCTCGGGCCGTGGGGCCCGGCGGGATCGTGAAGGCCCGCGCAGGTGCCAGCAATCCCTGGACGTGCCGGAAAGTTCTCTGCTTCGCGCACCAAGGTGGCGCACACGATGCTCCGGCGTCCACCGTCATGGCCATGCACAGGGCGGTGCTGTCAGGCGCACATGCGCTGGAGCTGGACGTCCATGCGACATCGGACGGCGTGATCGTCTGCTCCCACGATCCCGTTGTGGACACCACTACTGACGGCACCGGAGCGATCGCGTCGATGACGTATGCGGAGGTGGGTCTGCTGGATGCTGCCTGGTGGTTCGTCCCTGGCCGCGGAGCGGTGACCGGGCTGCCGGACAGCTCTTATCCGTTGAGGGGTGCCCGCCGGTCCGAGCCCGGGTTGGCGCTCGCATCCCTCCGCCAGGTGCTGGAGCAGTTTCCTTCGACGCTGCTGAACTTGGACATCAAACAGACATCGCCGGTCGTCGAGCCCTACGAGGCTCTGGTGGCCGAAGAACTGGCCAGAGCGGGTCGCACCGAAGGAGTGATCGTGGGGTCCTTCTCTGAGCAGGCGCTGACCGCATTTCACGAAGTGGCCCCGCATGTCGATCTGGCGGCGACACCGGCTGCCGTGGCCCGATTGCTTCAGAGCCTCCTTGAGCTCGGCGACGGTGGCAACCCCTCGGACGAGAGCTCGGGCACCGGATGCGTTCCGTCGGCTGACAATCTGCCTTACGTGGCCCTTCAGGTCCCTGCGTCGATGGCAGGGGTCGAGATAGTCACTCCGCAGTTGATGGCGGCTTCCGAGCGTCTGGAGGTGGCCGTTCACGTCTGGACCGTCAACGACATGGCGGAAGCAGGACGGCTCGTCCGGCTCGGCGTTCACGGCGTCATGTCGGACGCCCCGGCCGCTGTCAGCGCTTATCTGCGGGACCGGGGCGCCTCGTGGGCGGCGGGATAGCGAGGTCTCGGCCGGGTGTTGGTTGGCCGGTGACGGCGTGGTTAGCATCGACACCGTGCCCGGGCGCAGTGACCTGACCGTCCTTCGGGAAGAACGGGAGGAGCTGTGCGAGACGCTGAGCCAGCTCGACGCTGACGCGCCCACTCTCTGTGCGGGGTGGACGGCAATGGACATAGCGGCCCACCTTTGGGCCCAGGAAAGAGCGGATGGGCTTCTGGGCTTGGTTTCGTACGCCGTGGGCGTACCGGTGATGCTGGCGGGTCTGCGGGCAGGCAGTCGCATCGCATCGGCCAACCAGCGTGCCGCCGTTCGCGGCCACCGACGTGACGACACTGCCATCCTTGCCGGCCTGCGCCGGGGACCGCCCGCAATGTTCGGACTGCCGGTGCTTGCTCCGGGACAACTGTTGGAGAACTGGGTCCACCACGAGGATATCCGCCGCTCTTGCGGCTGCAAAGCCCGGCCCTCGGAGGCCCGTGTCGAGGCGATGCTCTGGAGGGCGCTGCGCCTGTACGGGCGGTACCAACGCCGCGCGTTCTCCCAAGTGTCCGTATGCCTGAGCAGTCACCACGGTCTGCGCATGGTCGTAGGCAAGGGGCCGCCCGTCATCGTGCAAGGCCCGGCCGGAGAGCTCGTCCTCTACATGGCGGGCCGCCGAGAAGCGGCCGAAGTCGAGGTTGCCGGCGAACCTGCCGCCCTCGAGAGACTGTCCGAGATCGTCCTCACGATCTAGTCGGATGCGCTGACCGGCACGTCGGGGAAGGGAGGGCTCCCTCTCAGGCGGGTGGGCCGCCAACGTCCGCGAGGGTGGTGCCGAAGGCACCGGCGAGACGATCGGGGCCAGACACTCGTCGCTGTCAGCGTCCGGAGCACCCACGGCCGTTCGGAAGTTAGAGCCGAAGTGGTCTGAGTTGTGGACTATCCCCGGCCGCAGTTCGGCTTCTTGCCGTGGTTGGCCTTCTTCTTGGCTGACAACTTACGCTTGTTGGTCCGCTTCGACACGATGGTCAGGCTATCAGTTCCGCTAGCCTGACCTGCAGTGGAACGTCTCGGGCTGGTCGGCCTCCCCAACAGCGGCAAGTCGTCTCTGTTCAACGCGCTCACGGGCGGTTCGGTGGCCGTGGCTGCGCACCCCTTCAGCACGACCGAGACGACTACGGGCATCGCCAAGGTGGCCGACCATCGCCTGGATGCCCTGGCGGAGCTTCACCACAGCCGAAAAGTGGTCCATGCGGGCGTGGAGATGACGGACATCGCCGGCCTGGCGGCGGGTGCCGCGGAGGGGGAGGGCCTGGGCAACCGATTTCTGGCCACGATCCGAGAGGTGGATGCCCTGTGCCTGGTGCTCCGGGCGTTCGACGACGAGGAGGTGCCCGGTCAGTCCGACCCGCTGGAATCGCTGGGGGAGCTGGAGCTGGAGCTGACACTGGCCGACCTTGCCAGCGAGATCGG